>JAITAZ010000295.1 GCA_031283825.1 Planctomycetaceae bacterium
GTAATATATCAGTGGAATAATTTTACTGGACAATTTTATTTTTCATTGTCCTGCAAGGACAGTACTTTATTAACCGTATGCTTTAGCATACGGTAACGGCAATAACACATTTAAAAGTCCTGCTAGGGACGACACTTGATATTCAGAACGAGATACAATTTTTTTCGTTATCAAGTGTCGTCCTTGCAGGACTTAGTAACTCATGTTACGCACTTGCTACCCCAGATCAGGTAGGCGACCGTAGGTTCGCAACCTTTCGCCGAAAGGTCGCGTCGGCGTCAGCCGACGGTAAATCTGAATTGATTTTAATTATTGTCGAATCCATTTTATCGTTGCCTTCGGCAACGCGACCTGATCAATTACCGCCTCCCCAAACCAACCTCATTACCTCATTAAAAACGTAAACGAATAATGAGGTAATGAGGTTGATTTTGGGGGATTCATTGCTACTGATGTTTTAAATAATAGTAAGAAAATTAGGTTGAAAATGAGGTTGGTTGTCCAATATTCATACGTGTTAAAAATATTCCACTGATATATTACGAATTATGAATTATGAATTTAAAAACCATGTTATTTTTGGGAGGGACTTTGGGGACAAAGGGGACAAACAGCTTTTAAATCGGAGATTATCGACTCAAGGGAACAACACAAATTTTTCACTGAATATATTATTTTTGAACGTGAACGATTATGCTTTTCTTTTACTTCTCAACAAGAATTTCGTACCATACGGTTTTATGTTTTGGGTCTAGTATTACTTTGTTTTCGGTTGATTCAATTTGATTGCGGCGGATTCCTTTTTCGTCTAGCGGGAAACATTTGATTTTTTTTGCTCGCTGAAATTGAATTTCAAACGGGATTCCTTCGCATAATGTCGGCGAATCTCCCCATTTATCGGCTAACGTGATTTTTTCTTCTCCGATTTTTTTTATTTCCATTCCTTCGTTTTGCGTTAATCCGGTTGCTGTTACTAAAACTCTGATTGTTTTTTCGTTTTCAACAGTTGGGTCGAAACCGTTGGCGTCAATCGACACAACTGAAATCGTTTTCCAATTTAATCTCGTTGGTTTTGTGAAAATTAACTTTAATCCGCCTTTTCCTTCCATTGTTATTTTTTCGCTTAATCCGCTTTTGCAGAATCCTGAATACAGAAACAGATTTTTCGTATTGACTCCAAATCCTTCCTCTTTTTCGTTACGATAATCAAAATACAAATTACGATTGTCCGAAAAATAAACATTTCCGCCGACATTTTTAAATTTCGGAATAACATAATTTTTATCTCCGTCGACTAAATCAATTGCAACAGGATTTGTCAACGCGAAACGCGGATCGATTCCAAGTCCGAAAAAGTTAGAGTTCCAAGCATGACGGTCTCGTTTGAAAATTTCCATTTCTTTTTTTTCGGTTAAGATTCCTCGAATTAAATTTTTTCCTTCTTCTATGTCTCCTCTGCGAAACATTGCGGCGCAAGCCGGCAGATGCGCTAACTTCGCCGTGTTGCCGACCATGTCAAAATGATTGATAATTTTCGTTACGTTAATAATGTTGTTTTTGTCGTGTACAAACGCAAAGTGAAAAATTCCATCCCAACCTTGAAAACGTCCAAACGCCGCTAACAACGGCAACGCCTCCGCCGCGTATTGATTCGGAAAAGGCGAATCAAACTCGCTAACCACAAAAGGTTTACCGTCAACTCGCGAGGTCGAAAGTTCCGCCAAAATTTTCGACTTAATAGCCTCGCGAACAATCGACGTATTCTTTATCCGCCAATTTGTTCTATTCCAATCGTCGTTGGGAAATTCAGGATGATTCCAGTAAGAATGAGCGTCGATATAATCCAATTTCGCCTGAATATGACGCAACCCATAACCGGCTTGAGTGCCGCTAACAGGTGATTTTACTTTGAGTTCGTCTTTCAAAAATTTATACATTTGCAACCAATACTTGCTCTCGATTTCCGCCAAAAATTCGCAAAAATCATCGCCTGTAGCGTGATGAAATCCTGAATCTTTGGGCGGAATAATTGGAATCGTTCCTTGTTCAAGCGTCTGATTGGAATCCAAAACGCCGAAACTCCCGCCGCACCGCAACGACGTTTCAGCAATTTCGTATTCGCCTTCTTTGAATCCGGTGATATCGAATCTGCATTTCGCATCCGACTGAACGACTGTAAACGGAATCGTCAATTTTTGCCATTGTTCTCCGACATTTAATTCGCCTTGTTGATTGCTGATAACGTCCCAGTTTCCGTAGGCTTTTCGCGCAACGAAAAATAATTTCGTCCGTTTATTCGCTCGAATTTTAATAGTAAACGTATAAGTTTTATCTTTCTCAAACGATAATCCATAGACGACCAATTGCGGAATCCAGGTCTGTTTGCCGACTTTTTGGACGTTAAATTTCATTATTTCGCCTGCGCCTATTTTTTCGCAAGTTGTGATTTCGTCTTTTTCGATTTCCCATTTTGCGCTTTCGATTCTACGTTGCGATTTGCCGACTTCGAGCATTTCTTCGCCGACTTGCGAATTATCCGAATTATCCGAACAATGCCATGCGAGTTTGAGATTAGAGGTTGTTTTGTATTTTTGGATCAAAAAGTCGTTCCATTGTTTTCGGAAATCAGAGTTGTATGGTTCGGGCAATTTAAGAATTTTTCCGCCCCATCCCCATTGAGCTACGATTGAATTTTCATTGTTAATTTCAATCATTGCAACTGCCGGTTCGTTTGAGTAGGTTGATTTTGTGTACGGATTATAATGTAGCAATAAATCGCGGGCGTATTTTTTTTGCAGTTCGATAAAGGGCGAGTAGAAGTTGTCGAGACCTTTATCAAATATTGGACGTTGATTTGATTCGGGGAATCCGTCTCGATTATCCATCATTCGCGATACGTGAAGATTTATATTCACGTAAACTCCATGACGTTTCAGCTGATAAATAAAATAGTCGAGTTTGTCAATTTGAGCGGGATCGATTTTGGTCAATGATTTAGCGTTGTGTCCTCCCCAGATTTCGGAGTGGTCAAGATGATGCAAGCGGACGCAATTAAAACCAAAACTCGCAACTTGAGACGCCAACTTTTCAGCTTGAGATTTATCAGGAAAACAAGCCGAGTAACAAATATTTGTCCCAAAAAATATCATTCGTTCTTTATCGTTGACAAAGCGATTTTCTTTAACGCGAATGAATCCGTTCTTACCCGCCGGAGATTCATTCAAAAAAGAAATATCTGTAATTCCGCCGCCGTGATCTTGAGAAATCACAAAAGGAAAAAGAGGATCAAATTCATTTTGAGAATCAGTTTCAACGGAGAAAACGTCAAGAAAAAAAAGATTTTCGTAACAAAAAAACAAGAAAAGAAAGAAAATAAAAATTATTCGAATTTTTTGCATGATATTTTTTAAAGAGACAAACTAACTCATGTTCCGCAGTAGTTGTCCGTCAGTATGCGATATTGTTTTTTGGTAAGTGTTCACGATTTTTAAATATTGTAACTCATGTTACGCACTTGCTGCTCCAGCCAGGTTGCCTACCTAATCTGGGCGAGGGATTATCTAATGTGAAAAAGCTTCAAAAGCTGAATGGCGTTAACTAAAAAAAATAGTAACCGTTCATGCACAAGAGAAAATTTTTCTAAGCCCTGAAAGGGCGTAGGATTTTTTCTTTTGAACGAGAACGGTTACTCAAAAAAATAATATGGTTTTTAAAAACCGTGAACGGTTAAAATATTTCTTACGGTAACTGCGTTGAGTTTTCGTTTTTTTGGGATTGGTATGTTGTCATCCAATTTTTTAATGCGATTGAGGCGGCGTCTCTTATTGATATTGAATGCTCATTTAACATTGACTTTATTAAATGTACTGCGTCTTTTGTCATCACCGCGCTCAATGCGTGAATCGCCGCAACTCTTGTGTTGTTGTCGTCGTCATGCATAGCAATCTCAATTAACCTTTCTTGAAACTTTTCTGCATAACCAGTCGCCGCCGCCGCCATACACGCCGTTAATCGTCTAATCGCAATCGGAGAAAAAATATCATCGCTTATTACCTTCAACGTAAACGGATCAACAATCCTTACATATCGCCCCAATGCCCTCGCCGTCTCTACAGACATCTGAAGTATTCTCGCCTCAAACGCCTCAATATGAATTTCTGGAATCATATCATAAATCGCTTTGCGTATTTCCTCTTCAGGTCGTTCCACCAACTTTGCAAAATGCTGATCAACCTCTCTAACGTCCCTTGATTTCAACAATCTGAAAATCTTTGCACACGTTTCCGCATCCGGATCATGAATTGACTCTAACAACAACGCATTAACCTCGTCTCCAATAATTTTCTTCATTGCATCCACCGTCGCCCGCTTTGCATCCGAAGACGAATTTTTCATAAAAAATCTATACAACCGCAACTTCTTGTCTTTCGGCATTCCAGAATATTGCACAAGCTGTATCGACTGCGGCTCAAATCCATGAATTAAATCCGGCAACTGAGGATTCGACTCGTCAAACCAATCGAAATTTTTGAATCTTTTTAAGCTGTCTTTCATTATGTCCGTCGGATTCACGCCCACGATCTCCAACATCTTCTGAACAAATAACTTGTCCGACCGACGCGAAATAATCTCGTCAATAACTGCTGGACTGTCCAAATCGCCAAAAAAACTCAAAAGCAACCTAATATAACTGCCATGCGTACCACTCAAAAGCAACTCCGACGCACGCTGACACGCAACAGAACGATGATCGCCAACAACCATTTTAAGAGGATCGTAGTCTTTTTTCGTTACAATCAATAAAGACATTATCACCTCGTCAATTTTGTTGACCGCATATCGTTTGATCGGAGTGTCAAGTTGCTGAACAAACCAGTCCCGACGACGATCAAGATTACGCCGCTCAAGATCAGAAGGACACTTCGCAAGATCGTTATAAAAATACTCAGATAACTGAATAAGCATCTTCCGCGTTAAACTAGCTAGATTCTCGTCCGAACTGTCTAGTCCGTTAACAACAAACGGCAAACTCTCATACAACTTATATCGCAAAACAATCCCAGCGGCAATCTCGCGCAACTTTGCATCGCCCGACCGCAACGCCGCATCCGTAACCCGCGTAAGACGCTCGCCCGTAACGCGAGTCCACAAAGGCTCATTAGCTACAAAATGCTCAAAAAGCTTAATATAAAGTCGAACGTCCTTCTTGTAATAAATCGCGTCAAATGTCAAATGACGAATACGGTCGTCAGAATGATTCAACAACGGAATCAATACCTCAATCGACGTCGGATTAGGAGACTTGCCCAAAAACTTAATCGTTCGCTCAACAAATTCAGACATTTTAAATCGCTCACGCACAATTTCCTGGTTAAAGCCGCCGAATATTAACGACAGAAAACCAAATTCTAATTGTTAAATTTTAGTTTAAAATCACACGGTAATGTTTGTAATTATTCAGTAGATCGTAAAAAAGTAAAATATATCAGTGAAAAAAATTTAGTTATACACGCGGCAAAGTATTTTTTATACCCCGAAGGGCAATTATCAATAACATAGAGCAACGTTCTACGTTATTGCTGGATGCCCCGATGAGGCTTAAAAATATTTCACTGCAACTGAATAGCTACTAATTTTTTTTTTCCAACGTCAACCGAACCACGCCGGAATTAATATTATTTTACACAATTTTACTCTAACGATAACCCCCTATCGCTATCGACAATAAAATAAAGGGATTTTGTAACCGTTCACGGAATTTTTTATTTTTTTATTGAAAAAATAAAACGCGAATATTTACAAATTAATAATTGTAGAGACGCAATGCCTTGCGTCTCATTGTTGGCTTAGTCTAAATTCGATCAAAAGATCGCATAGAGACGCAAAGCATTGCGTCTCTACATTGGGTTTAGCAATTCAAATCCGAATTTAAAAA
>JAITAZ010000306.1 GCA_031283825.1 Planctomycetaceae bacterium
GATCATTTAATCAATCGGTCAACATACAATTAATCAGTAAAAAAATGGAAGATACAAAAACTTATATCCTTAAAATATCGCTACATTTATTTCTCCAGAAAAACTTTAAGGAAGTTACAATGCAAGAGATCGTTCAGGAAACAGGATTGTCAAAAGGAGCGTTTTATCATTACTTCGACAGTAAAGAAAAAGTCTTTGAAGAGGTTGTCAAATATTTTTTCGAAAACCAAATGATAAACGATTATCAATCTTATCCAAATAATTCCTTGAAAGATTTTTATACTGCATATATCAGTCAGTTTCAACAAAACATACAAAATGACGGCGAGACAAATCCTATCGTTTTAATGATCGACGCAATAAAACGACTCCCGAATGTTAGAGACCTTCACAATAAATTGTCGTCCGACGAATTATTGTTTTGGAAGTCAGCGGTAAAAAACGCAAAGATGAACGGCGAAATTACGACAAATCTCCCCAATATTGCAGTTGCTCGCATGTTCATTGCTATCGGAGACGGAATTTTACTCCGCTGCACTTTGGAACCTAACAACACAGAAGAATTGATCAAAGAAATGAAAAAAACTTTTAATCATTTGTACAGCCTAATCGTTTCGTAATCCATAAACAAAACAATAAACAATTTTTTGAAATAGTTCACGCTTGAATTTTCGGATAGAGCCGCCGGCTTTTATGCTCTCGTACCGCCGAAATTCATAGTGCGAGTTTTATAGTATGTCAAAATACTGAAAAAATTTTTCGGTATTTTAATCACTCACCCTCCTATTTAAAAAGGAAATAAACCATGAAAAATAATGAAAAACAAGTTGCAAATTTACGTGAATTTTGGGAAAAAGAATATGAATCCGATACGACTCCGTTTGACGTTAGCGAGCCGGATTCATGGGTAGCCGAGTTAGAAAAGAACGGAAAATTGAAAGGTAAAATATTTGACGCTGGTTGCGGACCCGGTAGAACGACGCTTTATCTTGCTCATTTAGGTTACGATATTTTGGGCGTTGATATTTCAAATCATGCCATTGAACGAGCTAAATTGAAAACAGTCGGAATAAATAATCCGCCAGATTTTATTCAAGCGGACTTGTGTCGTTTATCTGGTTATGACAATTGCTTTGATACTGTAATTGATATCGGATGTTTTCATTCTCTCTTTGAAGATGAATTACGTTCTTGTTATGCGGCGACTTTGTATCGGATTTGCCGAGCAGACGCTATTCTTTATTTAAGAGCGATCAGCGACGCCAACCAAAGAGGCGTTCATACCAGCGGTTTTATGTTGCCGTCAACGAGCGAAGATCAAATTAGAGTTTCATTTACTAAAAACGGATGGCAAATAAAAGAGTTGAATCATCAGGCAATTGAGTTACTTGGAGATAACGGACAAATAAAGAAAAGTTACTGTTGGTTTGCCGAACTCGCAAAAAAATAAAAAATTCCGTGAACGGTAACAATAAATCAAATCTGCCCGACGGTTATTTCTACGTCTTCTAACTTGACGTTATCTTCTGATAGCGATTGTTTTAGTAGAGTAAGTCCGTTGTTTAGATTTTGTGCTATTTCAATGTTTGTCGCCGTGAATAGTACAGAATAATTGCCTTTGTTTTTCGTAATTTTTATAAATAATTCACCTGAATCGTCCAAGTTAAATTTTATTCTAAACGCGCCGTTCCGATTCGACATCGACCTACGCGCCGCCGTTACCCGCAACATCAATCTACTACGCCACGAAATCTCATCAGAATTTAAATCGTCCGCGCCGATTGCGGCATTGTTATTAACGTTGACATTAACATTATCATAATTATCATTGTCTGTTTCAGCGTTATTTGCGTCGTTTGAGTCTTTGGAATTTTTGTTACGAAAATCAATTTGACCCTCAAATTTTATCGGTTCAGATAATATCGTTACAATAAATTCCGGTAATTGCGAAAGATCAAAACCATTTTTGCCGCTTGTCTTGACGTTTATTATATCGCTTTCAAAAATATCATTTGTATCGTCGTAAAATTGTATATCTGACAATTCAATCGCGTAATTTTTTTGTCGACTCGATTCATTCAATTTATTTGAATCGACGTCTGTTACAAGATAATCTTTTTTTAACAAATTATCGGATTGTAAATTATCGGATTGTAATAGTTCGAGGTAATTTTTTTTGTTTTTATTTTTCTCTTTTTTATTATCGCTGTCGTCGTTTGATTTTTCGTCGTTTTGTTTTTGGCGGTTATTTTGATTTTTATCGTATTCGATTTGTTCAATTCGTCCGGTTGGCGTAAAAATTGTAAAAGTTGTTTGACGTCCGTTTGCAATTGGTCGATTAGATTCTTTTTGCGCCGACTTCTCTAGCGTAATTATCGTTACAGAAATTTCTATCGGAATCGAATCAACATTCGACATATTTTGTTCTAACGCTTCTCTCACCGCCGCGCGATGATTCGACGCATTCAAAAATCTAACGCGATCCTCATTGCCTGTAATATTGCCGACAATTTTTACGCCGCCGCTTGCCGCCGCTTGAGATTGATTTGAAATGTCTGAATCTATAACCAATTGAAACGGTTGAATTTCATTTTGTAATAAATTTTTTGTCGAATCTTGAAGCGTTTCCGATTTATTTATTTCGCGTCTATTGAGCCGATTTAGATATTCATTATGAATTTGTTCTCGGCGTTCGAGTTGGTTGTTGTAATTGGTATTTATTTCCGTGTTGTCGAGTTCGGTTTGGTTTAATAATTTTTTATCGAGTTGTTTGTTATCGATTCGCGTTGTTTCTGTATTTTTTTTATCGTTGCGATTGTCGATTATGTTGTTGTCGTCGGCGTTTTCTGGTTGTTTTATTCTGTCGGATTCGCGTAATAAGGTTTCGATTATTATGTTTTTTCCGACGCTTGTTGCGGAGTTGTTTTTAATATTCGTAACAATAATTCCGCTAGAATTTCCGTTCATAAGAGTATTCAGACTCGAATTTTTCACGCCGGTTGAAGAAACAACGGCTGGACTCGACGAATAAGTTGTTGGGTTATCAACAGACATATTGTATTGACGTAAATAAATTAAATAAAAAAATAATTGTTACAAAAAATATAAGTAACCGTTCACAGTTTTAAACACGGATAATAGCAGATTTTTTTGGTGAATACGGATAATCGCAGAAAATGCAAATGATGATTTTAATATTCATAAAATTATATTATTTAGGTTTGTTTAGTTATAGTTGATTTATCTAGTCAATTATTTATTTATTTATTTAGTTAGTTAGTTAGTTAGTTAGTTAGTATTATAATTTTTGTAATATATCAGGTGGAATAATTTTACCGGACAATTTTATCGTTGCCTTCGGCAACGCGACCTTTCGGCGAAAGGTCGCCTACCAGATCAGGGGTTGCTATACTTTAATTCCGAATTTTTAACCCGTGAACGGTTACGTTTATTCTTTAATTTCATTTGCTTTTTGTTTGGCTTTTTCTATTTCTGGAGCTAGAGGTTCTCCGTTACCGATTTTTTGTAGTAATTCGACTAATTTTTTTTGTTCTTCTTCGCCTTCCATTGCGTATAAGATTTCTCGTTTTTTTTGTGGGTTCATGTCTCGAATCATTGTTAAGACGCGATTCCAATCGCCGAAATCTCGTATAATTCCGAGTAAAATATTTTTTGCAACGTCTGGGTCTGCTCGTTCGATAATATCTCTTTCTTCGTCTATACCTGCGGTTTTAGTTGACGCCAAAAAATCGTCGATATGTTTCTTAAATGTTTCTTCTTTTTTGTTGATCAATGCTAATTTACGATTTATTTCTTCCATATCTTTGACGAGTATTTGATTCAGATTTTTATCGCTTGAGCTATTATCTTTTAATTCGTTTTCTTGCAACCATTTTGCGCGTTTCTCTAGAATTTCTGCGTAAGTCATTGTGCCGATTCGGTTTTCAATTTCGCGTTGTATCGCGTCAACGTCGTGTCCTTGTGCGATTGCGATCATTTTAATCCGTTTTGATTTGTCGATATTCCAACTGTAGCTAAGACAAAGCCAGAGTAAAATCATCGCCAAAAATGTACTTGTACTGCCATATAACAACGCAGTACCCAAAATTTTAAGAAATTTATCAAACATATATTTTGTTTCTCCGTTAATAATTTATGGCAATTGGGAATCTCTAATAATTCAAATTTTATTAAATTCACGTCCCGTTAGGGATGCAATGTCGCAAATTTATTGACTCATGTTACGCTCTTGCTGATCCAGACAGGTAGGCGACCTGATCGGGTGTAGCAAGTGCGTAAAATGAGTTATTCATTTGTTGTAACCGTTCACGGATTTTTAAATTCGGAATTATGTAATATTAGCCGGAAAATTTATTTTGGATTTTGCGTTGTAACAATTTATTAGGGATTTTTAACGTTTTAAAATTACTAAACCCAATGTAGAGACGCAATGCTTTGCGTCTCTATCGATGATCTTTTGATCGAACAATGAGACGCAAGGCATTGCGTCTCTACATTTGTTAATTTATAAAAATTTCCGTGAATGGTTACCATTTGTTTTTCCTTATATTCTGCGTTTAAAGTCTTTATTAAATTTAAACGCAGAAAAATCGCAGAAAATTAGGAAAACAAAATTCAGAAAAAATATCGTTACAAATATTCATTTGTTGTAATCGTTCACGCGTTTTAAATTCATAATTCCGAATTTTTAGAGATACTCCTCTTTTAAAAGCTGTTGTCTTCTGTTGCGTTGTTAATCATGTTTTTTAAATTAATGCGTCCCCAGTTTCCCGCGATTACTTTCCATTGACTGCTAGGTTTGTAAGTATATCGTATTGCAAGTTGAGTTGTAAGGGGAGGGGAATTTTGGTTTCAATAGTTGAGAATAAAAACGGTAGAGATCTTTCAATTCAAGAAAAATATTCACGCCGAGATTTTTTCTAAAAATAGAACATGACAAAAATTTTCAACAAATAATTTGCCCGTATTGCGTTTGTTGTCTTGAACGTTTAAAAATATGTAACCGTTCACGTTTTTTTAAATTCGGAATTGAGTTTTGAGTAATACAAGCGAAATATTTGTACAAAAATTCAACTGAATGATTATGAATATAATTTTTATGAATGCACATGAAATAATCATTTGCAAATAACAATAAATTAACGCTTGTAGAGACGCAATGCTTTGCGTCTCTATCGGTGATCTTTTGATCGAACAATGAGACGCAAGGCATTGCGTCTCTACAATTGTTGTTAATTTGTAACTATTCACGTTTTAATTTATAAAAATTTCCGTGAACGGTAACGAAAATTTCAATAGTAAAAAATTAGGTAGATATTTAGTCGTAATATTTATAACGGCTTATTTCTGCGATATTCTGCGTATTCTGCGTTTAAATTTGATAAAAAATTTTAACGCAGAAAACGCAGAAAACTTGCAGAAAATTAGAAAAACATAATTCAACGAAATATCGTTATAAAAAATTCCACTGATATATTACCAAAAAATTAGTTTAAATTTTTGGAGAAAAAAATTATGGCTCGTTTTCGTACAAACAAATATAAAAATCGTGCAATCGTAAATGGAATTGGTAAATTGTTAAAGCTCAATCGAGGGCAGAAGGCGTTGGTTTCGGCGATAATCGTTATCATTGCAATAGCGAGTTATTTTGTATTCGACCAAAACGATTTTGCTTCGTTTCCGTCTTCGCCAAGAGCAAGTCAACAATCTACTAGTTTACAAGAAGGAATATATTATGTATCGCATATAGTCGATGGAGATACAATCGACATAATCGATAACAAAAGACAGAAATACCGTATTCGTTTAATCGGCGCAAATGCTCCAGAAACAGCTAAAAAAAATATGCCGGCTGAACCCTACGCAGATAAAGCTACCGATTTCACAAAACAAATTATAACAATAAATAAAAATCAAGTACGAATATCTTTTGACGGAGATCGAATCGATAAATACGGACGAAACCTCGCAATGGTTTACGTCAATACGCCAAAAGGGGAAATATGGCTAAACGAAGCCCTAATCTACGAAGGATTAGCAAAAGCAAGATTACAATACAACTTCTCAAACGCCGCAAAAGAACGTCTAAAAAAAGCTGAACTAAACGCAAAAAACGCAAGAAAAAATATATGGAATTTCTAAAACGAATTTTTTAAAATACAAAAAATATCATCGTCAATTTTTTGTAGGGCAGGTTTGGGATTGGGTTGTTGAAATTCTTCGGGTGAGAGGGATTGGGATTTGTTTTTTGCCGCTCAAATATACTCCGGTTACAGAATCTTTCTGACTCAAAATCTGATTCGGATCGCCTTGTGCTACTATCTCGCCGCCGTGTCTGCCGGCTTTGGGACCGAAATCTAATACCTTGTCCGCACCCATTATTACATCACGGTCATGTTCCACCACTATCAACGTATTGCCTAAATCCCTCAACTTTCTTAACGCCTCGACTAATCGTTTGTTGTCTCGCGGATGTAATCCTATCGTCGGCTCGTCCAAAACATAAAGAACGCCAACAAGTCCACTGCCTATTTGCGCCGCTAATCGAATCCTTTGAGTCTCGCCGCCAGATAATGTCGGAGCTGAACGAGATAAAGTCAAATAATCCAAACCAACGTCAATCAAAAATTGTAACCTGTTCACAATCTCAATCAATAAATCACCCGCAACCTGACGCTCAACTTCCGTCAACTTCCATCCGCGAAATATCTCCGACAATCGACCAAGAGGTAATCGACATATCTGATCCATTGTGTAACCAATCAATCTCACGGCAGATACGTCGTCTCTTAATCTGCTGCCTAAACATACGCCGCACTCTACCTCGTCGATAATCATGTCTTCCATCGCCCTAAATGACGGCACAAGTCTATACGCCTCCTCCACCGAAGAATAAAGTCCTTTGTACTGAAACGAAAACTCAATCGTTCTTTTTGTCCCGCTAGATTCTCTCACGCTTGACTCGCTCGCGCCACTCGACTCTCCATCTTTTGATTTTGACGTAACTTTTACAACTCCCTTTTTCGCCGCGCCCTTTAATACGACTCTTGATGATTCTCTTGATGATTCCTTTGATGATTCCTTTGATGATTCCTTTGATAATTCTTTGGTAGATTCTTTTGCAGATTCTTTCGACGACTTTGTTGAAGTTGACGTTGAAGTTGAAGTTGACTTTGTTGTTGAATTTTCTTTTGAATTTTCTTTTGAAAATTCTTTTTCGGCGTTTGTTGAATTTATTTCGAATTTGACGTTAAACTCTTGATCTCCAGTTCCGTGATAAATTAGTCTTCGGTGTCTTGCGTCGAGTTGTTCAAACGGCGCGTCGATAGGGATTCCGGTTTGTTCGGCGAATGCTTTTAGCATTTCTTTTCCGATTTGCGTTTTTGCGTTTGGCAATAATTTTACCGCGCCTTCCTCCAACGATAATTTTGAATCACTCAGAAAAACCGCCGGATTCGCGCCTTGTTGAACTCCTAATCCTTCACAATTCGGACACCATCCCAACGGCGAATTAGCCGAAAAATGATGAGGCGTAAGACGCTCAAAACTTCGTCCGCATTTCTCGCACGCCAAATGCTGACTGTGAACAAAACGTCTCCACTTCGACTCCGGTTTATTCTCGTCAACTTCGATCACGTGAACGACGCCGCGTCCAATCGACAACGCATTTTCTACGCTGTCGGCAATTCTCATTCTGCCGGATTGATCCTCCCGCAACACAACGCGATCAATTACCAACTCCACATCATGCCGACGCCGCCGATCAATATCCGGCAAATCGCCGGCATTATCATCAAGCGAATACAAAACTCCATCGACCCGAACTCGACTATAACCTTCAGACCGAAAACGTCGCCAAAGATCATCATAGATTTGACCGACCTCAATATTTATCGGCGCGGCTATAATCAATCGTCCGTCGGTTTGCATCGACATTATTTTCGCAATAATTTCATCCAACGTTTGAGTCCCAATCTGAATATTACACTCAGGACAATACGAAACTCCAAGACGCGCAAACAGAACTCGTAAATAATCTTGTATCTCCGTAATCGTGCCGACCGTACTACGCGGAGAATGAGACGCCGCCTTCTGCTCAATCGCAATCGCCGGAGACAAACCCTCAATGCGTTCAACTCGCGGCTTCTGCAATTGACCTATAAATTGTCTCGCGTAACTCGATAAACTCTCAACATAACGACGTTGTCCTTCCGCGTAAATCGTGTCCATCGCCAAAGACGACTTGCCGCTGCCGCTCGGTCCCGCGCAAATCGTCATCTTGTCGCGCGGAATCTCAACCGAAACGTTTTTAAGATTATGCTCCGACGCGCCAAGAACTACTACCGCGCCGCTCAAAATCGTTTTACTATCGGATTTGATCTCTACATTGTTTTCTAATTTATGATCTAATTCGCCGGATGATATTTTCTCCGATATTTTCTCCGATTTATTCGCCGATATTTTTGTTGATTTATTTTCAGATTTATTTTGCTGATTCGAATTGATTGACTTGGTCGAATAATTTGAAGTTGAATAAATTGAATCTGTCGAGTTTGGCGATTTTGATAAATATTTTTTCAGTGCTTTACCGGTATAAGAATTTTCTGCATTTACGATCATTTCCGGCGTTCCTGCTGCGACAATTTTTCCACCATCGTTTCCTCCTTCTGGACCTAAGTCGATAATCCAATCGGCGGTTTTTATGACGTCTAAATTATGCTCTACGACAATGACAGTATTTCCTGCGTCAACGAATTCGTGTAAAACGCCGAGCAGCATTTTTATATCGGCGAAATGCAATCCTGTTGTCGGCTCGTCCAAGAGATATAGAGTTTTTCCTGAACTTCTTTTTACTAATTCTTTCGCTAATTTTATTCGTTGTGCTTCTCCTCCCGACAGCGTCGGCGACGGTTGACCCAATTTCATATATCCAAGTCCAACGCGATTTAACATCGACAAATAATGCTTAATCTTTGGATGATTCTCAAAATGTTCAATCGCTTCTTCCACGTCCATATTTAGAACTTGATCAATCGATTTGCCTTTGTATCGAATCGCCAACGTCTCGTGATTAAATCGCCGCCCTTGACACGCCGGACAAGTTACGTAAACGTCGGCGAGAAAATCCATCTCTAATTTTTGCACGCCGCGACCTTCGCACGCTTCGCATCGTCCGCTTCTAATATTGAAACTAAATCGCCCCGGTTCGTAACCTTTCAACTTCGATTCAGGAATTTCCGCAAATAGATTACGAATTTCATCAAACACTTTAATATAAGTCGCCGGATTAGAATGAGACCCGCGACCAATCGGAGATTGATCAATATCAATCATCTTGTCGAGCATCTCAAGCCCGACAATTTCACGATGGACTCCCGGATTGCCGTAACCGCGATTCAAATCTCTATTTAACGCTTCAACAATAATATCGTTTACAAGCGAACTCTTCCCCGAACCGCTTACTCCGGTAACGCAAACGAAAACTCCAAGCGGAATTTCAACGTCGATATTTTTCAAATTATTATGTTCCGCGCCGCGAATAACTATTTTCCGGTTTACGTCAATTTTGCGACGTTGCGGCGGAATCGGAATAGACTCTTCGCCGGTTAAATATTTTAACGTTAGCGAATTCGCCGCGTCGGGAATTATGTTCGCGGGATTCAAAATATTCGACACGACTTTACCGCCGTGAAATCCGGGACCAGGACCGAAATCGACTAGCATGTCGGCGGCTCGCATTGTGTCTTCGTCATGCTCGACAACGATAACGGTGTTGCCAAGATCACGCAACTTCGCCAGAGTTGATAAGAGTCGATTGTTGTCTCGCGGATGCAATCCAATTGACGGCTCGTCCAAGATATACAAAACTCCGACTAGTCCGCTGCCGATTTGACTCGCCAATCTTATACGTTGCATTTCGCCGCCCGAAAGCGTCGGTGCAGTTCGTCCGAGTGAAAGATACTCAAGCCCAACGTTGACAAGAAAACCAAGACGATTACGAATTTCTTTCAACGCTTCTTCGGCGATTTTACTGCCTGTCTCTGACAACGCTAAACCTGAAAAGAATTTTTGTAACAAATTTATCGGCAAGTTGCATAATTTCGGTAACGATAATTTTTTCGTTGAAAATTCGTCGGACGTTGTTTCGAGTTTGAAAGCTCTTGCTTGTTCGTTTAGACGTTCTCCGTTGCAGTAGCTGCATTTCATAACTCGCATGAATTTCTCCATTTCCAGACGTTGCATTTTGCTTTTTGTGTCGTTGAATTGGACGAGCATTTGAGGAATAATTCCGTCGAATTTTCCGCCCCATTTATGTTCGGACGTTCCGTTTCGCCAAGTGTAAGTGATTTGCAAATCGCCGGCGCCCCAGAGCAGATCGTGTTGAATTTTCGGATCGAGTTCTTCCCATGCGGTTTCGAGAATCGTGTGAGAGTGAAGGTTATAAAATTTCTCTAAAGCGTCTGCGACGCCTTGAAAAATATGTTTTTGCCAACGTCCTAAGTCTCTCCATTTGCCGATTGGAACGATGCAGCCTTGTTGAAAAGATTTCGATTTATCGGGAATCAACAAATCCGGATCAAACGAATTCACCTCGCCTAGACCGTCGCATTTCGGACACATGCCGCGCGGAGTATTAAAACTAAAAATCTGCGGACTAGGCGGTTCAAAACTTAAATTACAATCTGTACACGCATAATTCGCCGATAATGATAAACTTATATTTTGACTCTGATTTTTCGTTACAGAAATTGAATGATGCAAAGATGCAGATGCAGATTCAGATTCAGATGCAAATGCAGATTCAGCAGATGCAGGCATAGAATTAGAATCAGATTCAGCCGCAGATAATTTCGCCGATTTAGATTTATTTTTCCGTTTCAATTCTGCCGCGTTTTGAGGTTGATCGTTTTGAGACGATTCAGAGATTTGAGATGATTCAGAGATTTCAGAGATTTCAAAACTTTCGGATGATTCTGTTGTTTGAGAGATATCGTTTTCGATAATTACATGACCTCCGCTGAGAGCGAGTGCTCTTTCGACGGATTCTGAGAGTCTATTTCGTCCGTTTATTCCGGACTGAACTAATCGATCTATTATGACATCGACGTCGTGTCTCATTTGTCGATCTAGTTTTAGATTATCGTTTAGTCTAACGAATTGACCATCGACTTTTGCGCGGGTGTAACCTTGTTTTGTGAGGTCTGCGAATAGATCTTTGAATTCCCCTTTTTGTTTTTTTATGATTGGAGCGAGAATTATAATTCTGGTTTTTTCTGGGATTGATTCGATTTGGTCGATAATTTGTTGTTTTGTTTGTGCTGAGATTGGTTTACCGCATTTAGGGCAATATCCGGTGGCGACTCGAGCGAAAAGGACTCGGAGAAAATCGTAAATTTCGGTAATTGTTCCAACGGTGCTGCGAGAATTTTGACCTCCGGTTTTTTGAGAAATTGAAATTGACGGACTTAATCCGGTGATTTGATCGACGTCTGGTTTTGGCAATTGTCCTAAAAACTGGCGGGCGTAGCTTGACAAACTTTCGACGTATCTACGTTGACCTTCTGCGTAGAGAGTATCGAAAGCCAAAGAACTTTTCCCTGACCCGCTAACGCCGGTGAAGCAAATCAATTTATTTCGAGGCAAAACGAGATCAACATCGCATAAATTATGCTCGCGAGCGCCATTGACAATAATATCGGACATGCAAAATGTAAGAGTAAAAAATTAAAATTATTCGTAATATTTAAGCGTAATATTTCAGCGAAATATTTGTTTTGTAATTATATTTTTCACACTTTAAAATTCGGTTTTTTAAAATTTATTGAGGTAAATTTGAATTTAAAAATCCTGTTAATCTTGTTAATCCTGTCTAAAAACAAAAAACAAAATTTCAAGTGTGATGAGTATATTCATCCGTTTTGTATTAAATTTTGTGTAACCGTTCACGAAATTTTTTATTTTTTTATCGAAAAATTCAAACGTGAATAGTTACAAATTAACAATCGTAGAGACGCAAGGCATTGCGTCTCTACATTTGGTTTAGCAATTCAAATCCGAATTTAAAAACCCGTGAACAGTTACAGTTTTGTGAACCTAAAAATCTCATGTAAAAATTTATGTAATATTCAGCGGAAATTTTTTTATTTGCCTCGACGGAATTTTTGTAACGATAATTCTGCCGAAAAAATTTTTTCCAAATATTCTGCGATCTTTTGCGTTTAAATTTAATCGCAAAAAAACGCAGAATATAAGGAAAAAAATAATTAAAAAATTCCGAATTCCGAATTTCTCTCAAACGGTTGGCTGTTCAAATCCTTTTCGATGCTCTCGTTTTAGCCAAGTATTTGCTTCGGCATCTCCGATAAATTCTTCTTTTGCGGGATCCCATTTTAAGTTTCTTCCAAGATAACGCGCGATATTAAGCAAATGACAAATTGTCGCTGTACGGATTCCTGATTCTAAGTGTCCAATAGTTTGTTTTCCGCTGTAAATACAATTGATCCAGTCAGTCGTATGCGACGGCAATTTGAGATTTGAGTTTTCCTTCAACCAGTCTGCGGCGAGTTC
>JAITAZ010000382.1 GCA_031283825.1 Planctomycetaceae bacterium
GATGATCTGCATATTTTTAAGACAATAAATTATAAGAACTTAAAATTACAAAAAAATTTTATGCACTTGCACCAAATCGCCGCAACTGCATAACCCCCATTTTAACATTCGTTACAAAAACAACTCAATTCATTATTAGAAAATGAATTACAGCAAAAAAAGAAATATTGCCCCAAGTCAAGACAATTCGACCAAAAAAGTTAAAAAAATACCGCGTAGAAGACACAGTATATATAGTATAAATTTTCGCCCCAATCAGACCGGCAAAATTAAAACCAGAAATTCTATCATCGGAAATTCCGACGATAGAATTTGTCTGGACTATTTTTTCTCATATTGAAAAAGTCATCTTATCAAAAATTTTTGTTCAAAACAACTTTTATATTTTCCGCATTTTCCCAGAGAAATTTTAACATCTTCGCATTCGGGTCTTTTAAACAACGCGAAATCATGTCTTGACGCACGCCAAGTTGACTCGCCAAGAACAATTGAGTCGGTCGCGGCAAAAGTTGATGATCCGAATTAAAATAATGATCGCGTGAACGTTGATAATGCTCCTTCAACAAAATCTCCAAACGCTCAATCGTCGCTAAACGTGAACCGCGACGAGAAACAACTTTTGAATCTGATTCTTGATCAAGATCAAGATCAATAATCGATTCGATTTCGTCCAAGTTAAATTGAACAACAAAATTCTCATCAAGATAACTGATCTCCTGAATCGAAACACAACGATTTTTCAACAAAATGTTGATTCGCTCATGCTCGCATAATTGAGGCACAACAAAAATCGCTTTGGGATATTTCGATAACACAGGAATAAAACTACTCAAGTCGTCCTCATCAAAACGATTGATATAAATAAATTGCTGCTGCGAACATCGACCAATATTCCAAATACGATTCGGAATTATTTCGGAGTTCGCGCCGACAATTCCCGCAACTTCCTTGAAAAGATTGATAACAGGTTCAAACCGGACTCTCCACACTCGCAACGAATCGGCAGAGATGCGTTTCAGTCCGCAACATGAACGATAATAAATATCGCGACCGTCGCTGTCCTGAATTATCGTAACGAAAATGTCCTCACCGCATCGCTTGCAATACGAATAAAAATCCGGCGAGTCCGCAACAAATATCCCCAGACTTTCAAACGACTCCGGCGATACGCCATCAAGAAATGTCGCACGAAATTTTTGTTGCGGATAACCGACAAACGCTAAAACTCTACGCCAAAATCGGTCTCGAATCAATTCTGATTGCATAACTCTATCTCCCATCGTTTAAGATATTTATGCATCACCTCGACACGCTTAACATCCTTGCAACGAATCACAATATTGTTACTCGACGATAACTCAACACAAACAACGCCCGCACGACGATCTGCTTTCGGCAAAAAATGAAAGCGTATCGCCGCTGATTGAACCGCCGCATCAACAAGACTACGCTTTTCTTTTTTCAACAATTGATTTATCGTTACAAAAATATCGCCGCGACGATGCGTCTTAAAACTCGAACTCGAATTTATGCCAATCCAAAATAAATTCATAAAACTTATCTCCGCTGTTACGCAATCATCAGGATCGGTCGCCAAGATAAAATTACTGTCTTTCAATTTTTCAAGATCATATTTCGGCTTGCTAACAACCGGAGGCTCAATCTCATAAGCAATACGAATAAAAATATCTTCAAGTTGCTCTCTTAACTGCTTGCTCAATTTTGCAGATACCGAAAGCGAACCCTCTGTCGAGTCAATATCAAAAAATATTTCAAATACAGGTTTATCCATCGACGGAATCAAATTCGCCTGCTCGTCATGACGCAAAACCGCTCGCTCGTAATCATCAGGATAAACCAAAATGCTATACTTGCCGTTGCCGCGTTCAAACGCATCAACCGTACAAACCTCGCCGCGATGCTGATGCTCAACAAAAAAATTCTGAACCGCGTCTTTCAACTCGGCAATTTTATTTTCATTCAAAAGAGGCGGCGTGTGCGGAAGTCCGATGCGTTTACAAAATCGAACCGATTGATTCGCGTGCAGAAATTTTTTCGCCTGCTCAAATGTTTTACGCTCGGACGACCACGCCCATATCGATTGCAAATACGCAGACGCATTCGGACGAAAAATCACATCCCAATAAACAACCTGATTCAAACGAGCAGACTCGCGTAACGCGGCTATGCCTTCCTGATTCGCAAGAGACACAATGTCCTCGACAATCGTTTCTATCTCCCGACGTTTCTCCGGCGATACTAATTGATACGCCGAAATAACTTGAGGCAAATCACAAGCCCGAAGACGTTTCAAGTCCAAACCAAGATCAAGACCAACTTTAGGCAAAAACCAACGCAACGCTCTAAAGGGCGTCCGACGTAATACTGTCAACATAGAAAATGAACGATTCATAATGTTCTCCTTCATGTTAAAAAATTTTTGAGGATTTATCGTTTCAATAATTCAATAACAATATCGAAACGATTTAACGTAACGAAAATTAAAAGCCAAACGCGTGTACCAATAGCGCAGTCAATTTTGACTTTTTGTAACGATAATTAATTCAAACAAAGAACCGATCACGATTGATCAATTTGCTTACAGAAACGCTAAAAGCATAAGAGTAAGACAACAAAAAGACAAGTTCGGTTCTTTGACTAAACGCATCATAAAACTTGACACGATAACAATTACCGCTTACGCTTGAGAATCAGCGAGACAATACAAAACAATTCGGGCAAGTAAAATCGGTTTCGGAAAACCGATTTAGACAAGTTACTGAAATTCAAATGCAAGCAGTTAAAAATTCAAAAAACTGATCTTGATACTCCTTCTGACGCTTAATACGCTGGTCGTCCCAGTGCCAGTTCACCGAACTACGATGCTGACTATCCCAATTGACAATCGCTCGTCAATAGAGAAAACAAAAGAGAGCGAAAAAAACAATTTATCGCTCAACGGGCAAATATAATATCACGACTTACAATCCACACAATCACCCCCACCCGAAAAATACAACTTTTTTGACATTTATTTAATCACAATAATAACAATATATTATGACAACAATAAAATGCGAAATACTACAATTTCTAGAGTCAAAAAATTTTGAAAAATTTTTCGATAACAGATTCTAAAATGATAAAAAATATGATAAAATATTTTGCAATCAACCGATTAAGAATTTTATTACGAGTATAATTTTGATAACAACTTTTTAAGATATTCAACTCGCCCGTTCTTTGACAATACTATTGATAACCGAGATCGCTAATAGTTTTTTTCAGCATGAACATCAAAGTTTTGGAGTAGATTTTTTCCTGATTGTTGAAAGAAAACATCGGTGATTTCCGATAAAGAGATTATCGAAGTTAAGACATGTTAGTTTTGGTTGACGTCGCCGAGTTACTAACATGAGTATGAATCCGTTTAACCATCAAGTGGGATTGTTATCAACTTCTATGTGGAGGAGAAGACAATTGAGAACAATCATATTTATTGTAACGAATATATACCTTATTCCCCCCACTTTCCTGTCCAGCTTTTTCAGTCCACCGCTTTTGATGACAAAACAGTACCAACACTCGTAACAAAAGATCGACCATTTTTTGAATCAAGAAAGTATTGGCAGGTTAGATTATCAGATCGAATATTTTTTATGAAATTACTGCGATTGTAGCAAGAACCTCTCCGTCGCCTTGACAATCGCCAATGCGTTTTTGTTATCTTTTGATCTAGTTGTAATTCATAAATTGACATGTTCACAAAAAATTTATACCTTATTTGCCTGTCCAGTTTTTACCATTCATCGCTGTTATTTCTTTCCAATCACGTTACTTTCCAATTTGCCTCTGTAAAGTTTTCTATAGCTAGTTTCAAATTCATTCTGAATCCACAGGTTCACAAAAGACAAAATGAATTGGTTTTTATTGAACGATATAGAATCAAATGAAACCATCTGATTGGGCATATAGTTTTCAACTATTTCTTCCAACTCATCAAGTTGTTTTACTATGATTACCCAAGGCGAGAATTCTTTTTGAATGGTCTCTCTTTGTGCAAAAAAATCGTCCATCTGACCATCGGCAACTTGTTTTTGTAAGTATTCCCATTTCTTTTTAGCCTCGTTCATTAAAAAAAATCTTTTTGTAAGATTCCTCCGAGGTAATTTTTGTAGGAATTTTTTATCGGGAAGTACAAATCCAAAAGGTTCATGACTAAACACGGCAAATAATACGTCGTCTCTATTTTTCAACGTATCATGTGATTCAAGTCGATTCTGACGAAAAATATCTTGCACGATATCTTCTACAATTTTATTAAAAAAACTTTTACTTTCCATGATATTCACCTTCGTCGTGGACGAGAATATGCTTTAGCTTCTGTAATAGTTGATGGTACAACCCAGTGGAATTCGAATCCACTCGATGTTTTAAAATATTCCGCGTATGGAGGTAAATGTCTCTGTCTAGAATCATGCCAGTCAACCCTAAAAATTTGATATGATTCGTTTTTGTCTCGGCGTTGATTTTTAGATTCAGCAAACCCCACTCCAACTAATCTGCCACCTCCCCTTGTTGTTGAAATTTCTACGTCCATATTTATAAACCGAAGTCCGGGACATTTTATTAGTTTCTCTCCAGTATAAGCACCTTCAATTCCTGGCATGTATAACACAATAACGTTTTGGCGAGACTTTGGTAATTGTCTGCTAGCGAGTGCAACTGCAATACGACTTCCATGTTTTCCTGCTATCAATGGCGCAATTTTGGGAATAAAATCCTGAGCAAGTTTATTTAAACAATCCAAAATGTCTTGTGATGAAATTGAACGAAATCTAGTTGATTGATTTCCTAGGTTTATTGCATTACGTATCTCTTTCATAACTTCTTGCTGAATCGCAGGAAATCCTACTGTTAATGATGAAATTAATTGGAATAAATCAATTATAGTTTGCACACTCTGAACAAATTTATAAACTCTAAAGGCTGTTTGTGCATGTCCGAGTGCCATTGAACCAATATTACCTATTGTTCCAACCATACCTGCCATCATAAGTCCAGTTGGATCAATGCCGTTTATTGGATCAGAATGAATATAGAGGTATTTATGTAACGATAGCGGATCGTTTAGATTTCCAAAGAATGGGTCTAGTCTATTGAATCGACCGGTTGATGGGTCGTAGTAGCGTTGACGTAAGTATTGTTGTCCGATCTTTGAGTCGAATTGTTCGCCGCTGTATAGAAATTCCGTAAGTGCAGTTGATGGGTCGAAACCTAGCGCGTTGCCGAAAGCGTCGTAACTATACAGTTCAATTGCTGCGCCGATATAATCGGTTAAAACTCTTGTGCTGCCGTGACCGTCAAAGGTGAAGTAGAGTTCCTCTCTTGACCCGTTTTTAACGGTTATTTGGGCGATTTTGTAAAGTCCGATAATGTACGGTATGTTCGGTAGTGGTAGGGATTTACGTCTTGTAACGATTATTATCGCTA
>JAITAZ010000455.1 GCA_031283825.1 Planctomycetaceae bacterium
AACAAAAAACATAGCGCAGCATTTCCCGAAAGCTTGCCCGAATGGTTCATCAGACTTTTCACACAAGAAAACGATACCGTACTCGACCCGTTCATGGGATCAGGAACAACTTGTATTGTCGCCCAAAGAATGGGACGTTCAACAATAGGAATCGAAATTTCACCCGAATATTTTGAAATTGTTCAAAACAACTTAAAACAACAACACACAACACCGCCATTCAGTTGGGATAACGAACAAAAAATAAACTACGACCTGAAAATTACAAATATACAATAATATACATGAGCCTTAATCAAAATATTGTTATCGAATATGTACAAGAACATATCGGAGAATTTCATCAACAACGAATTGACTGTCTCTCAAAATTGAAACTTCGTAATGTTCTCAAGCGTAAAAATCCTTATCTTTTTCGCGTTAAGTCATTGAATAACGCGCCTGATGTTATCAAGGGAATTACCGACGCGCATATTTCGTCAAATGAGGAAACAATTTTTGGAGATTGGCTTGAGAAACTTGCAATTTTTGTAAACGAAAAAACTTATGGAGGTCGAAAATCCGGTATTAACGGAATCGATCTCGAATTTGATAAAGATTCGAAACGATATATTGTCAGTATAAAATCGGGACCGAATTGGGGCAACAGAAGTCAAATAACAAAAATGAAACGAGATTTCGCAATCGCTAAAAAAACGTTGCGAACAAGCAATAGCAAAATAGACGTCGTAGCGGTCAACGGTTGCTGTTACGGAAAAGATAAGAAACCTGATAAAGGCGAATATTTCAAATTTTGCGGGCAAGAATTTTGGGAGTTTATCTCCGGCGACCCTGAATTGTATTTCAAGATAATTATTCCGCTCGGTAATAACGCAAAAAAAAGAAATGAAAATTTTCAAGAAATGTACAATCGACAAATTACCCTATTCACAAAGGAATTTATAAACGATTTTTGCAATTCCGACGGTGCGATCAACTGGGAAAAATTGGTCAAATATAATTCGGCAAAAGAATAAACATACGGCAATTTTTGTAACGATAATTATAATATTTTAGTGAACTATTACCTTATTTTTATTTGTCCGCAGAGAAAATAAAAATCATACTAATTAACGTTACAAAAATTCTACAAACTTGAAATTTTATCGATCAATCAATTTAACAATCGAAATAAAATGTCAGATAACAATATTATTAAATTAGACGAAGTTTCGCCTAATTATTGGGTGGCGAAATATCGCGGAAATTACGGCGTTTACACTATTGAAATAAAGACAGACGGTAAAAAAACAACTAAATTTTCGTGTTCGTGTCCAAGCGATTATTATCATTGTAAACATATCGCGATGATCGAAAGCGCTATCGCAAAACAAATCGCGACGAATAAAAAGAAATCGCAAAATGGAAAGCAAGATCATTTCTCGCAGGCTAAAAATCTATTGAAAAAAGCGTCGCGAAAAGAATTGTATAACTTTATTGTTTCTCAAGCTCGAAGCAATAAAAAGTTGAACGATGCTATCTTGATTCAATTTGCTAATAAAGCGTCCTCAAGCGATATTTCGAATCCTTATTCAACTATTATTCGAGACACGCTAAATTCCGTTCATGTCGGTCAAGCTGAAGATTATTACGAATACGAATACGACTACGGCTACGACGAAAATAATATCAATTTAGAACCATTAGACCCAATATTGACGACTCTGAAAAAGTTAGTCGAAGAAAAAAATTATCGCGACGCCATTCTGCTTTGCAAAGCATACATCGAAGAGTTCGCAGAATGGTTTCGGAAAATTGATAAAAAATTTAACCAATTTATCGATGACGTTATAGATTTAATCTTTTCCGAATATTATGAAAATCCATTTAGAACATTAGGAGATATTGTCAATGTTGAAAATTCCGGAGTCGATTTACAAGAACTATGCGACTATTGTAAAAACGAAATTAAGAATAATAAATACAAAGAACCCGCACTTTTTAACGAGTTTAACAACTTATTCATGCAAGTTGCAAGTAAAGTAAATCCCGACGAATTTATAAAATTTCAAGACGAATTACTAAGCAAAGTTAAAGATAAAGATTCAGACGAGCTAGAAATTATTTTGAAACGAAAAATCGCTCTCTATGATCATATTGACCAACCTCAAAAATCATTGGACATTATTGAAACAAATCTTCATATCGTTTCTTTCCGAAAAAAATTAGTCGAGAAAAAAATAATCGAGAAAAAATACGCCGAAGCAAAAAAATTGATAAACGACGTCGTACAAAAAAATCCAAACAGCGATTACTTCTACGAAATAGATTGGCGTAAATTACTTTTGGAAATCGCACAAGCGGAAAAAGATACTCCGACTATTCGCAAAATTGCTTTTACTTATATTAAACGTCAATTTGATACGGCAAATTTTAAAATCTACAAATCGACTTTTTCTAGTAAAGAATGGCAAAAGGAATTTGAAAATCTCTTGACGAATTACAAAAAACATATTAAAAATTCAAATAACGCTTTCAACTTGTTAGCCGCCGAAAATAAAACCGAACAGTTAATAGAGCTTGTCGAAAAACATTTAACTGAAAATTTAATCTATGAATATTACAAACATTTTGCCGCACAGTTTCCGGCAAAAACGCTTCTGCTGTTCAGGAAAGCGTTGGACAAATATGTCAAAGATAATGTCGGTAGAAGCTTTTACGAATATCTAGCCAAACAATTAAAAAAAATGCAAAAAATAAACGGCGGAAATAAAGTCGTTCAAGATATGGTCGAACAATACAGAATCCTCTACAAAAACAGAGCGGCTCTGAAAGACGTTTTAAAACAATTTTAGAAAACTTTCAGTACCGCCTATTTAATTTTTTGTAACCGTTCTCATAAAAATTATTTTCCTACCGCATGTATATTTTATAATCATTCAATTGAAATTATTCAAAGATACCGGATTTATTTTTGATAAACCTTTTTTCGTTACAAAAATTCTATAATTTAATTTCCTCAAACCAAATAAAAAATAATGACAACCAAAGACTCAAAACCAAAAAGTCCGAAACAATTGCCTTACGGCAACGCAGATTTTAAAAGCGTACGCACGGAAAATAATTATGTCTATGTTGACAAATCGCGATTTATTGCGTTGCTCGAAAAAGAAAGCAGCAAAAGCAAAGTTTTTATTCGCCCGCGCCGATTCGGAAAGAGTCTATTTCTCTCGATGCTTTCATACTACTATGATATAAATTACAAAGACGAGTTTAACAAATTATTCGGCGATTTATACATCGGTAAAAATCCGACTTCGCAACGGAATAGTTACGCTGTAATGGGATTTAACTTTTCAGGAATCAATACGTCCAGCGTAGATAATTTTAACGAATCTTTTTTTTCTACTATTAAATATTCTGTCCGTCAATTTTTACATCGGCACAAAAATATTTTTTCCGATGTAAACTCGTTTATTAGCAAAATCGATCTGGAAAAAACAACGCTATCAATTTTAGATACAGCCTATAATTTTGCCGACGATGCAGGCATAAAAATTTTTGTCATAATTGACGAGTATGATCATTTTGCGAATGATTTAATCGCGATGGATTCAATGTTTGGCGAAGATTTTTATAAACGAGTAGTAACCGCCAACGGACTTGTTCGCGACTTTTACGAAAGACTAAAAATCGGTTCCGACACGGGAATAATCAGCAATACATTTATAACCGGAATCTCTCCAGTAATGCTTGATGACTTGACGAGCGGTTA
>JAITAZ010000456.1 GCA_031283825.1 Planctomycetaceae bacterium
TTTAATCTATTGACTTCTCTACCACAAAAGCATCATTTCCATTCTCCGCGATTATCCGTCCTATCTGTTATTATCCGCGTTTAAAATTCCCCGAATTATCCGTGATTAAAAAACCGTGAGCGGTTATCCTTTTTTTACGATATTATCTAATTGCGGGCAGATGGAATTTACGGGGCAGGTTTTGCAATCGGGTTTTCGTGATTTACAATAATTTCTACCGAGTTGAATCAACGCATGACTCAAAAAACACCAATCATTTTGCGGGAAAATAGACGTCAACTCTCTTTCAACTCCTTCTGGAATTTTACTACTCGCGAGTCCTAATCTATGACTTAATCGGAATACATGCGTATCGACTACAAATCCTTCGTTTATTCCAAAACCATTTCCCAACACTACATTTGCTGTCTTCCGTCCAACGCCCGCAAGCGTAATCAACTCGTCCATTGTTTGAGGAACTTCGCCGCCAAAACGCTTGACTATCTCAACAGACGCCGCCTTGATATTTTTAGATTTGTTACGATAAAATCCCGTACTCTTGATCAATTCCTCAAGCGTCTCCGATGATATTTCAACAAAATGTTCAGGTTCATTATATTTCTGAAACAATACTGTTGTTACTTTATTTACCTGAACGTCCGTACATTGTGCAGATAAAATTGTCGCAACCAACAACTCAAACGGAGACCGAAATCTCAACGAACAATCCGCATCTGGAAATGTCTCGCGCAACTTAACAAGCAATCGTTCCGCCAATTTTTTCTTGCAATCTTGATCGATTACTTTCTTACTTAAAGATTCGTCCACTTTAACGCCAATTTTATGTCAGGGATAAATAGTTGTAATAGTATTAGTAGTAGTTGATGTAGTTGATGTTTTAGTTGTAGTAGAGTAGCAGTTGTCTTTTGAAATGTAACATTGTTACAAAGCGAATCGGCAAATCAGAAATAACAACTCTACTACAACTAATACAACTAATGCAACTACTCCTCATTCGACGGTTTTAATTCGTGCCAGACTGGTGCGAGTGCGTCTAGCAATTTTTTGTAACGATTATATTTTGCGTTGTATGTTTTGGCTAATTTTTGATTCGGTTGAAAACTTCTTGCGACCTTTACCATTTTTTCACATGCTTCTTTGTACGAGTTATAAAGTCCGACAGAGACCGCACCGCAAATCGACGCGCCCAAACATCCGAGTTCCGTTCCTGCTGGAATTTCAATTGGAATTTGCAAAATATCTGCGAACATTTGCGCCCATGCATCGCTATTGACAGCACCGCCTGTAAGACGAATTGTTGAGGGTTTATTTATGAATCTTAACAATCTTTCCGTGTGCCATCGATGTCCAAAAACAACGCCTTCAAACACGGCTCTCATAACTTGCGATCTTGTGTGTCGTCCGTCGAGTCCGAACAACGCCGCTTTGGCGTCGAGATTTACAGGGTTGCCGTAGAGAAACGGAATGAACGTAATACCTGTATCGGTCGCGTCGGTAAGTGAAACCAATTCGCTGCAATGTTCGTAGATGCTTTTTGTCATGCCTTTGATTTTTAGCAATTCTTTATCGCCTTCAAAAAATTGCGTAACGAACCATTCAAGATTACTTGCGGACGTCGCGCTGCCTTCGAGAACAAGATAGTATCCGTCTATGCTGTAGCAGCTTGTCATAAAGACGTCTCGGTCGATAATGGGCTTGCTTGAGATAAATTGATTGTTGCCCCATGTTCCGGCGACCATGCAGAATCTTGACTCGTCAGTCATTCCAACGGCTAATCCGCAAGCGTCTATATCGAACATTCCGCCAGCGACCGGCGTGCCTTCTGCCAGACCTGTCAACTTCGACGCTTCCGAAGTAATTTTACCGCAGACATCGGCGGAACGTTTTATCGGCGGCATAATATGACGCCAATTTTTTAATCCCCAAGCGTCTAAAACTTCGTCGTCGTAATCTCCAGTGCCGACGTTGATTAAACTTGTTGCCGACATGTCTGTCAATTCCATGTAGGCTTCTCCGGTCAGTTTAAATCGGATGAAATCTTTAACCATGAAAAGATACTTTGTATTTTTCATAGTTTCTGGTTCGTTATCGATTAACCATCGCAGCAAGGCGTTTGGTTGTGCCGCCCAAATCGACTGCATCGTTTTAGGAAGAATTTTATCGAGAACATTTTGACTCGTCCATTCTTCGATATATTTTCGAGCGCGTGCGTCGGAGGAGATGATTCCGTTTCGCGATGGGTTATTATCTTTTCCGACGAGATAAAGTCCGTTGCCATGACCTGTGCAAGTTACGGACGCAATCGACACGGGATCGATTTGAGATTTCTCAATGACATCGCGAAGTACAACGCAGACATTATCCCAGAGCGCGTTCATATTATTTTCTGTCCATCCGGCGTGTAGGTAGATGTGATCAATTTTTTTTCCAGCGGAGGCGTATTCTTTACCGTTGACGTCAAATATAGCGGCTTTAACCATTGTAGAGCCGCAATCTATTCCGATTAAGTATGTCTGTTTCATAATAAAAAAATTGGTTAAGGTTGGTTAAGGTTTGGTAATTATTCTTGTCGGCGATCTTTGATGGTTGCTTATTTGAATATACTTTTTACTGTTGCAATTATGATGTTTAAATTTTGTAATTGTTCACTCTCAAGAGAAAAATTCCTATGCCCCGAAGGGTAATGTGCGTAAAATTGATTTCAAATAATTATCAGATACTTTTGGCTTTTTTACAACAACTACTTCGTTTTCGTGAAATTTTCCTTTATTGATCAAGTAGGCGTTAGCCGACGCGACCTTTCGGCGAAAGGTCGCCTACCTGATCTGGGGCAACAAGTGCGTAACATGAGTTATTTATATTTTACGTCTAGTAAAAATAAACCTTGCGGCGGGGCGGTTTGTCCGGCGGAGGAACGTAAATTTGAATCTATTATTTCTTGCATCAATTCCGGCTTTTTTTGTTTTGTAAG
>JAITAZ010000548.1 GCA_031283825.1 Planctomycetaceae bacterium
TATAGAAATAAAATCTTTTTCTTTTAAAAAATCGTGAGTCGCTAATACAGATTTCTCCCAAACATTTAATATTTCGCCCTTATACTTGCCTTGATATTTTTCAATTTTAACGTCCATAAAATTTTCGTAATCGTTCACAAGAAAAAAATCCTACGCTCTTTCAGGGCGTAGGAATTTTGTAATATATCAGTGGAATATTTTTAACTTGTGGCAACTTCTAAAAACTCAAATTTTCAAAAAAAAAAAATTCGCGTCCCGTTAGGGACGCAATGTTGGTAGAAAATGTTTGTAAAAAATCAGTGTCCCGTAGGGACACAATGTTTTCTGCCGAAGGCAACGATAAAATGGATTCGACAATAATTAAAATCATTTCAGATTTACCGTCGGCTAACGCCGACGCGACCTTTCGGCGAAAGGTCGCCTACCTGAGTCAGCGGTCGCCTACCGGCGGTTGCAATTCGGATTTATGAATTTATGAATTGGATGAATTTAAAAAGCCGTAAATAGTTACAGCGTTTGTTTAGTTTTAAGACGTTGTTGAGGTGGAGTTTGTTGCCCAGGTTGAGGCGATTTGGGTTACCGTTTCCATGCTCGATGACATCTTTGCCATCGCTTGTTCCATCGCGTAAAATTTATTTAACATTGACTGTTTCTTAAACTCCATTCGTTCTTCCAAGAATAATATTCTTTCTTCGTTATTGGCGATTGTTGTTCCTAGCGTCTGCAAACGTTTAAAAACTAATCCGGCGTCGCCTGAAACCAATTCTGCCATGTCGCCGAAACTTTGCGCCCAGCCGGTTTTAATCGTTTTCGTTTTCGGTAATCCGGTTTTTTCATCTATTCCAGCTCCAGTGTCAACTACCGTCTGCTCAGTACAAAAGAACTTTTCTATTCCCTCGCTGTTCGACGCCCAAAGAGCGTCAAAAGTCGCCTCGTCAAAAGTTAATGTGTTGGTATTCGTGTTTGTTTCAATTAAAACGCCATTCTTGTCAATATTGGCGGCAGTCGTAATTCCTAAATCAATTAACGAAACAATTCCCGGAACATTACTAACCGTTTTCGATAACGCTTTCATAACCGCCATGTCTATTTGTTTCGCCGTCGTACTTGTCGCTAAAACATTTCCTCCGCCCATTTTTGTTTCGTCATTGTAATAATAATACGTTTGCGTTGTCAAGTCTTTTCTAAAAGTATTGTAATTTTCAACAAACGATTTCAACGCCGCTTTAACGGTATCTCCGGTTTTATCTACCGTAACCGTAATCGGCGTACTCGAATATCCCGCAACAGTTACGTTTATTCCATCAACGGCATTCGTGAACGTATTAGTTTTCGACGTCATCATAACCGCACTCGAATTAGTCGGGTCGCCGTAATACAAAATAGCGTCCTGCGCCTCGACCATGTTTTCTGTCGTCAATCCAATCGCCGACAAATCAATGTTCATTCCCGCCGCCGAACCCGTTGACGTTCCCGTTATCATCAAACGATACGGCAATCCAGAACCGTCCGAAATAATCGACGCATTATACTTGCCGCCAGACGAATTTATCTTATCGCGAATCGTTTCTAGCGTGTCTGTTTCTTCAATTGTTATTACTTTTGACTGTCTTGCATTTATAACTTGTCTGCCGGTTGCGTCGTCTTTTACGGAAGTTTGGTCGATTCCTAAATCTTTGCAAATTGACGAAGTAGTCGTTCCGTCGGCGATAGAAAACGTTCCCGTACCGCCCGCAAGATCAAGTATCTCAACTCCGTCGCCGGTTGAATTTAATCTAGCAAGAATTCGCGGTCCAGTTGTAGATCGCGTCGTGTCGTTTATTACGTTGATAATATCGCCCAACGTTTCGCAATTTTCAGTAAACGCAATTCCTGAACGACCCGCGCTGTCAACAATGTTAATCTGACCTTTCACAACATTCACACCGCCGCCGCTATTCAAATCAGAAATAGACGTGTTAAACGAAACCGTCTGCTTGTTCAGATTCTTACCGACATAAATCGCATTGTCAGAATCAACGTCAAGTCCCAACGTTTTCGCGATATTCGGGTCAACGTCAATCATTACCGGATTCCCGCTACCGTCAACTTTCGGCGTGCCGTCAGATTCAACGTCTTGAACTTGCGCGACTATGTCTTTGAAAATCATATTCGACGTTTTCGTTCCCGTCGATGTGTCCATCAACATCAATCCCGTTTTCGATTCGTTCATTGCAACTTCGATTCCAACTCCCGCCGTTGTCAATTTGTCATTTAGAATTTTAATTACATTTCCAATCGAACCTGCTTGCATAGCCTTTAATTCAGCGGCGTCGAAAGTAAGAGTAGCAGTGTTGCCAGTTCTGTCCTGCACTTGAATTGCTCCTGCCGTCGAATTAGAAAATCCGTAACCGCCGTTTGCCGTTGACATCAGCGACGTGCCTAAATCGCCTATTAACGACCGCGTCGTTATACTGCCGGAAAACTCTACCGGCATATTTGAATTCCACAATCCGTCTATCAATCCCAACGACTTCAACACCGTTACATTATTACCGTCAACCTGCACGATTTTTGTCTTGCCCGTTGAAGTCGGATCTACAACGCGATTACCGGTCGCCGTTTCGACAACATAATTATCAGAGTCCAATGCATAATCCGGCGTATCGTAAGCGGAAGGCAAACTGTAAGTTGTAGAACCGTCGGATTCGTCTGTGGCTTCGGCTTCAACATAATTTATTCCAGTCGTGTCTGTAATCACTAGACTTTTTCCGTCCGCTCCGCCGAGACTTGCAACAATTTTTCCGTTGTTGTTTTCGGCGTTATTTATTGTATCAAGAATGTCGCCGACCGTTAATTCTTTTAAGACTTTTGAATCGCCGCCTTCTTCGGTTCGTCTGTTGAAATCGACTGTAATTTCAGTTCCGTCTTTTGTGGTGATTCGCATATCGCTTAAAGTTGAGGAAAAAGTCAAACCGAGTCCGTCGTTTAACGAGCCGACTTGCATGTTTCGACCGAGATAATAAATCGACGAACCAGTGATTATTCCATTGACATCGTCATCAACTGCGCTGTCTCCGACTAGCCCTAACGACGCGGCAGTTTTTCCGCCGGAGACTTCCTGAACTTTTAACTTTGAAGGGTCTTCGCCGCTTAAATCAGTAAGCACTAAACCGTTTTCTGTCATCTCGGCGGAGACATCAATATCGACGTTGGAATTGATTTTATCAAGAACGTCATTCATCGTAATACAAGTTCTCAAATCGATAGTTGCGCGAGTTCCGCTGCCGTCAGTTATACGAATATAACCTTTGATAATTCCGTCTCCTCCGTTTAAGTCGTTTAGATTTATATCGTTTTCGAGTTTCCAGTTTTTTCCTATAACTATTTCACCTGTTTTATTTAACGCCGTTGTAGAACTCGATACGCCCGAAGCGATAGTTTGTTGAGAGTTTGCAGTTCGAATCGGAGTAAACGTGTAAGAACCCGGAACGGGAGTTCCATTGTTAGACGCTTTAAGTACAGCTTCGTTTAGACTACTTACAACTGTTGCTTTGAATGTCGCTGGCTTGTTCAAATTTGCGATCATGGAGCTTGCAATCATGAAGTTAGCGATAAGAGACCCTAGCGCGGTTTCCTCTGCAATCAGAGCTTCATTTCGCGTCTCCAGATTTGTTATCGGGGTACGTTCAATCTCCATCAATTGATTTACAAGAGTTGTATAATCAATTCCCGAAATTAATCCAATACTACTTTGAATTGCCATTTTACACCTTTAATTTAATTCAATTCAATTTACTTTTCAGAATTAACATAAATCAAATTATCATTCCGAAAAATCCTTTAACATTTTTGTTTCAATAATTCCAATTTCAACCTAGTTTCAACAAATTTACGTACATCATTCGGAATTATCGTCATAAAATAAATTTTAAATCAGTGATTTTAATAAATAAAACACCCGTAAAAACACAATGCCTTGCGTCTCTACTGATAATCAACGCAAAAATAAAATCGCTAATGGGAATTTCTAAAAATTCAATTTTATTTAAACCGCGTAGCGGTTTCCCAAAATAGCGATGGGTAAAAATTCACTAGAATTTTCACCCATCGAAAAAAAATCGCGTTACAAATTTATTTACGACGGGTGAAATCGCGTTGCGATTTTACCCATCGCTATTTTGGAGTTGTCCCTAAAGGACAAGGTTGATATTTTGAGAGCGTTCTCTGTGATTAAAAATAAATTTTTAGAGATTCGCTAATTTGTAATCGTAACTTAAAATTCGCTACATTGAGTATATACTCTAAATAATCTAGAGTCTGCCTAAAAATTTAATTCTTGTCCAATTACCAGAATAAAATAATCCCTACAACCGATAGAAATGGAAAATTCAGAATTTTTGTAACCGTTCACGGGTTTTTAAATTCGGCTCTGAATTGCTAAACCCAATGTAGAGACGCAATGCTTTGCGTCTCCATCGGTGATCTTTTGATCGAACAATGAGACGCAAGGCATTGCGTCTCTACATTTGTTAATTTGTAAATATTCACGTTTTTATTTTTCGATAAAAAAATAAAAATTCCGTGAACAGTTACGAAATTTTAAACAAAAATATCCGCAAATATAAAAGAATTAAATTTTATTATGCACAATTTAACGATTATAACGATTGTAAAACAGATAACAGATAAAATAATAAATATTCAATCGCAACTTTTTCTACAACAACTAATACAACTACTACAACTACAACAACTGCTATAACTTCTCCCACAATAAAATTCGTCAAAATTTGTAAAATTATTATAAAAGGGTCGGATAATCGACGATAAAGTAAAGAACTAAACGGCGTTTACTAATTTTGGGTCGCCGGAAAGTGTAATTAAGTTTAACCCATAGGAGTTTGAAAATGCAAGTTAAAGTATATACGCCTCGAGTGATAG
>JAITAZ010000562.1 GCA_031283825.1 Planctomycetaceae bacterium
GAATTTTTTTTCAGAGGATTATTGCAATCTGGTTTATGCGAAGTTGTCGGCAATTGGTCGAAAGACACGATTGGTTTTGATTCAGGATTTTGGTCGAATTATCGTTTGGCGGCGATTATTATTTTTGTTTCAATATTATTCGGCGCAGCTCATGCGGTAACGAAAATGTATTTTTTTCTTGCGTTTCTAATTTCAATTTATCTAGGAATAATTATGGTTCTGTTTGACAATATAATTATCCCGATAATAATTCATTCGCTCTATGATTTTTTAGTTCTACTATTGATCAGAAAAAAAGTAAGACAAATATCGACTTAGCTCATGTTACGCAGTAGTTGTACGTCAGTATGCGTTTATTGATCAGATAGGCGGTAATTGATCTGGGGTAGCAAGTGCGTAAAATGAGTTATTAAACTGGTTGTTTGTGTTTTACTATAATTTCTGCAAATATTTATAAAAATTTTAAAATTTTTTCTGCACGCTGTCAAAATAAAACCTATAATATCAAATATCGACATGGTTGAATTTCTGTAACGATTCGGTTTATGGTTGATAATTTTCCGATTAGTTATAAATTGCGTTTAATTTTGAATTTTAAACTACCTGCGTTTGAATTTTCGTAACCGTTCACGAAATTTTTTATTTTTTTTATCAAAAAATTCAAACGTGAATAGTTACAAATTAGCAATCGTAGAGACGCAATGCCTTGCGTCTCATTGTTCGATCAAAAGATCACCGATAGAGATGCAATGCCTTGCGTCTCATTGTTCGATCAAAAGATCACCGATAGAGATGCAATGCATTGTGTCTCATTGTTCGATCAAAAGATCACCGATAGAGACGCAAGGCATTGCGTCTCTACATTGGGTTTAGCAATTCAATTCCGAATTTAAAAATCCGTGAACTGTTACGAATTTTCGATTAGCATTTCCGAAATTCCTAGTACGATTTTATGTAGAAAAACACATTTACAACAAGGACAAAAAAATGTATTTTTGTAACGATAATTTTAATAGATTGACAGATAAATCTCGGTCATGGGTCAAAGACTCGTTTGACTTGAGAATTATTTTTGTACGATTAAATCAGATGATTTTGAAATTGAGTCTGATTTTATCTGCGCAATTTTTAATTTGTTTAGATTGTTATAGCGATAGTTTAGGCGACTGTTTGTGGGGCGGCTCAAACGAAGAAACAGCTTACACGACGCCGTTTATTCAATCTGGAACAACCCTTACTCAAGCCAATCGACCTCCAATGAATATCGGCGCTCCTGTTCCGTCAATTCAAGTGCAAGCTACTCCGTCAACCCGCGATACTATCGTCCCTCAAGCCAATATTCCGACAATATCTCCAATAACCGGCGCCGTCGGTTCAATAGGACAACCGGCAAGCGGAGTTATAACCTCTCATCCGTCTCAATTAAATTATCAAGGAACAAATCGGACAATCGGTAATGTCGGAGATTCCAGAACCGAAATTTTGTACGTTATCCCGTCAGACGCTAAATCGTCGGCGGAGGTTTATATCGATGGCAATTTGAATCAGGCGGCGGCTTTGTCAAATGTTGTTCCGCCCGGAACTCCCGGAGCGATTCCAGTACAACTAAAAACCGTTACAGCTTACAAACCTCGAATCGAATATAAACTACGACTCTCGCCAATAAAACAAAAAAAAGAAACCTTAGTCAATGTCGTTGACCCAAGAACAAGACGAATAGTAAAAAAATATTACCAAACCCACGAACAACAAATTACAAACTTGCCGGTTTTACACTGGGAAGAAATCATAAATTACGAAACAATTACCGTCAAAATAGGAATTCCAATTAAACAAAATTATCCGCAAAATTACTCGCCAAATGTATCGCCGACTTATAACAGTCCAATTCAAAACAATCAACCAATATCATCGACGACTCATAAAGTTTTATATATTGATCCAATAAATAATCAATCAACTCAACCTACCTCGCAACCTCAAATTTTTACAACAGATATTTATTAAACCGTTCACGCTTTAATTTTCGCATAGATATACAAGCTCAAGTACCGCCCTTGTGGAAAATTGGTATTAGGCTAAAATTGTCCTTTGACTACATTGGTTTTCAAAAACATAATCACTTACAAAACTCAACTCAAATATACGGTCAGCCTTTGACCACAATAACGCGGCTCGTCTATAATTTCGACAACGAATTTCGACAAATCAAAAACGAAATCATTGAAAAAAATCGCTAACTATAAATAAGCGAAACTCGAAATTCAACTCGCGGGCGGCAGTTCAAAAACAACCAAACCTCACCCATTATCAAATGACCGAATCAGAAATTCGTAAAGCCGTAATCGATATCCTTGCTGAAATTTCACCGGACGAGGATTTTTCGTCTCTCAAAGACAACGTCTCTTTCCGCGAACAATTCGAAATGGATAGTATGGATCTTCTCGATATCGTTCTCGAATTGCGTAAACGTTTCAAAGTGCAAATTCCAGAAGAAGATTACCCAAAACTCGATAATATGAATAGCACGGTTCAATATCTTAAACCTCTGATGAATAAAAACTAATAAATGATCGCTGTCGATATTGGCAACACGCGGGCGAAATTCGGATATTTTTCTTGTCAACCGCTTCAATCGCGGTTTCCTACGCCGATGTCTTGTATCAGAATTTTGCACGGTAAGAATAAATACCAAAATAACGGAAATTTATTCGACGCCCGCAAACTCAATTTGATCGCCGATTGGCTGCAAAATAAACAAAATTGCAACAATTGGAATATCGCAATTACTGCGGCAAATTGCAACCCAGATTCTTTAATCGACAATTTCATTTCACTCGCGCCAAATAGCAATTTCAACGTGCTGACAAATGATAATATTCCTATTAACTCAAATGTAAATTCGCCAACAAAAATCGGTATAGATAGATTACTCGACGCCCTCGCGGCAACAAAATTTATCGAAAATAAATCGCTCCCAAGAATTATTGAAACAATAATTGTTATCGACGCAGGAACGGCAATTACAATAGATGTCGTCAAAATAAATTATAATTCAACTTCAACTTCAACTTCCAATTACGCAACCTTCGAAGGCGGCGCAATTTTAGCAGGTTTGAAAACATTATCCGTTACGTTAAATCACGCCATAAATAAATTGCCGGAAATAAACATCGCAGATTTCAACTCGATAGAAAATTTGACATATCCGGCAAAAAATACAGAATCGGCAATTGTTATCGGCATTGTAGGAAGTCTAATTTCGACAATTAATTTTTTTGTCAAAAAGGTCGAAACGACAAATTCAAACGAATCAAACAATCAGCAAATTCCAATTATTTTCACCGGAGGAGACGCTCAAATTATCGCGAATTTATACGCACGAGAATTTCCCAATAGCTGTCTCTCGATCGCGCCAGATTTGACCCTTGCAGGAATTGCTATTACAGTCTTCCAGCAACAGTAGGCGAATTATTTTAAACACGGAAAACATGGAAATTTTCCTAACGTTTAGTTTGTAACCGTTCACGGAATTTTTTATTTTTTTATCGAAAAATTAAAACGTGAATAGTTACAAATTAACAAATGTAGAGACGCAATGCCTTGCGTCTCTATTGTTGGCTTAGCCTAAATTCGATCAAAAGATCACCGATAGAGACGCAAAGCATTGCGTCTCTACATTGGGTTTAGTAATTCAAATCCGAATTTAAAAAACCGTGAACGGTTACAGTAATTAAAGAAATATTCAATAAAATATTCAATAAAATAATCGATAAAATTTTTTCGATAAAATCATGGCAAATGTTTTGATAATTAGAGCGCCGGGTACGAACTGCGACATTGAGACGAAGTTTGCGTTTCAGGTTGCTGGCGCGGCGCGGGTTGATGTTTTTCATATAAATCGGTTGTTGGAGTCGTCTGGGATTCTTAATGATTATCAGATACTTTGTCTTCCCGGCGGATTTAGTTATGGCGATGATATCGGCGCGGGTAAAGTGTTGGCGTCGAAGTTATCGCGGAATCTTGGCGAGATATTGCGGTCTTTTTGCGATTCGGACAAGTTGATAATTGGAATTTGCAATGGTTTTCAGTCGTTGTTGAAGTCTGGATTATTGTTATCGGACGGCGTCGGCGGGTCTTTAGCGACGTTGGCATGGAATGAGACGCCGGTTTATACGGATCGATGGGTTCATCTGCGGACAAATAATTCGAGTTGCGCGTTCTTGAGAGAGATTGACGAGCTTTATCTTCCGATTGCTCATGGCGAGGGGCGTTTTGTGCCGATTAACGATTCTACAATTTTATCGACTCTCAACCGCAATGGTCAACTTGCGCTGAAATATGTCGAGGGTGAAAATCCAAACGGATCGGTTGCTGACGTCGCGGGAGTTTGCGATCAGAGCGGTCGAATTTTCGGACTGATGCCGCATCCTGAACGCTTTATTGATATTTTTCAACATCCTCACTGGACGCGGTTGCCCGAACTAAAGTATAATGACAAAAGCAAAAACAAAAGCAAAAGCAAAAACAATCGTAAAGAATCCAATCGTAGAGGAGACGGTTTGAAAATTTTTCAAAATGCCGTTTCGTATTTTTCGTAACGTAAATTCATTACCGTTGACAAATGTTTTTCAATTTGGAATCTGGAATTTGGAATTCGATTTCCTAATTAAGAAACTGCGGTAAAATTTTATTAACAATTTAACTACAACTATAAGTTGTAGAAACGAAGGAGAAAATTATGACGTCTTTTTTATGTACGTACAAAGGCGATGGTCAAACGACGTTAAAACACAGCAATAATGCGGCGGAAGTGATAACGGATTTACCGTTAGACAACGGCGGCAAAGGACGCGGTTTTTCGCCGACAGATTTTTTCGCGAGTTCGTTGGGTGCTTGTGCGATGACAATTATGGGCAAACAAGCGGAATCACAAGGCAAATCGATTGTCGGGACGACTGTAGAAATCTCAAAAACAATGGGAGTTGACCCGCGCCGAATCACCGAGATTAGCGTGAAATTCACATTTCCCGACTCCGTTCCGGTAGAAGATCGTCCTGATTATCTAAAGTGTTTAAAAATTTGTCCGGTTCATAATAGTCTGAACAGCAATATCAAAATTACGGCAACGTCGAATTAGAGTCTGACAGATTATATCAACTCGTACAACGAATTTCGGCAGCGTAAAAATTATTCGTTAAAAAGTCGGCGGCTCTAACCGAAATTTCAATCGCTAGCGGTTTATTTGTAACGAATATTTAAGTCTCTTCGGGACGTCCGGCAATAGCGTAGGACGATGCTTACGCCATTGTTGGACGGCTTTACAGGGCGAATATTCTACAGAAATATTATGTTATTTTAATATTTT
>JAITAZ010000611.1 GCA_031283825.1 Planctomycetaceae bacterium
TTTGAGCAAGCTGTTCAAGATGCAATCAATGCGTCAATAAATATGAACTGGGAACAAATCAGACGATTCAACGATTACACTTTCAGCGACCCAGTTACAATCACGCTAGACCTGTACGATGAATCGTATAACAGCAATCCTTTAGTTCCTAATAATCCTCTTGGTGCGTGGTTGAATGCGACAGATTTGTTTAGTGCGACGACGAGCGATACGAGTTTTGGATTTCCTTCAACTTATTCAACTGACTCAACGCCGGATTCGATTCGCGGATTGAGTGTTGGAGATCCTGCGTTGTTAATTAGTGTCAACGAAAGCGGTGCTTCGAATGCCGGAATCAAGATAATCTTTGAACAAGACGATTCCCTTCAAGCCAGCACAACGGAAAACGCTTACGTTGAAGTCAGCTACGACACACGCAGCGACGGCGAAAGAGTACTTACGATTCGTGCGAATGCGTCGATGTTGCAAAACGGCACTGACGGCGGAATTAATGCCGCGTTGTTAGCTGCCGCGTTAAATTCCAATGAAACGTTCAATAAGGTTTTTCAAGCGAGGTCTCCAATTTGGAATAACGACGCCGATTCAGATAAAACTTATGGCGTTATTCATTTCACTTCGGGAACTCAAATTTCAACAGCCGAAACGGTCGGAGGATGGGATGTCTCAACCAACAAAAACGGAATTGGAATCTCGCAAGCGACTTCAAATGGAATTGCGATGCTAAACAACAGCGACGCAAATGAAAGATTAGTTTTCGAAGCCAATGATTATGGTAGTGCGAATTTCATTGATATTTCGGTTACGTCTGGAGATTTTAAAACGTATTGCCCGTTAGGGACGGAATTAAGTTACATCGAAGGAATGGACGTAGTAGCAACGATCAACGGACTTGCCGCCAGTGCGAAAGGCACAAAAATTTCTATTGACACGACTAATTTATCGATGTCGATGGACGTAGAAAATCGACTTGGATATACGAGTTTTTCGATAAACGGTGGTGGTGCGTTATTCCAGTTAGGACCAAATGTAGTTTCGGCTCAGCAGATACGATTAGGAATTGGTTCGGTTTTGAGTTCAAATTTAGGTGGAACGTCTGGCAAACTTTATCAACTTAAAACCGGCGGCGATGCAGATGTAACCAAAGGCGCAAACGCAAGAGTTCTAGCGGACGCGATTGTCAATGAAACGATAAATTACGTCTCCGTTTTAAGAGGCAGACTAGGCGCAATTCAAAGAAGCTCTTTAGAGCCAAATGTAAATATGCTTCAAGACACATTGATTGCATTAACAGAAGCCGAAGCGCAAATCTCCAACGCCGATTTTGCAGAAGAAAGTTCGAATTTGACCAAGTATCAATTATTATTGCAATCAGGAATGCAAACGCTAGGAATCGCCAACACCCTAACCCAATACGCCGCCCAATTATTACAATAATAATATCAGTAGGCGTTTATTGGTCAGGTTGATCACTGATCAGGTAGGCGACCACCGACTCAGGTAGGCGGTCGCCTACCTGTCTTTGTTAAAAGCTGTTGTTTTCTGTTGAGTCGTTAATCATGGTTTTTAAATTAGTGTGTCCCCAATGTCCCCTAAGTCCCCTTTGTCTCCAATGTCCCCCCAAAAAATAATATGGTTTTAAAAAATCCGTGAACGGTTACGATTATTTTTTATTTGTAAATTATCATTTGTATTTTTCGCGATTATCCGTGTTTAAAAACCGGTTGAAAAAAAGTTTAATTTAGTTGATTTTATCAATCGATTCGTTTTGAATTTATTTCTTAATCTTCTGAGTATTCTTCGTCGGCTTCGTAGCGGTCTTCTAATTTTTTTAATTTTAGTATTGCTTCTCTTGTTCGTTCTAGAAAGTTGTTTTTTGATTCGTTCATTTCTATCCACATTGGTTGTCCGAAAACAATTCTTGACAACATTGGCACGGGCAGCGTTTTTCCTCTTGGCAAGATTCCGTTCATGTTATTTAGGTAAACAGGAATCAGTTCTAGGTCTGGTCGTTTTTTGCAGAGGTGATAAATTCCGCTTTTAAAAGTTCCGAGAGTTCCAGTTTCTGAGCGTCCGCCTTCGGGGAAGAGGATCATTGAGTATTTGTTTTCGATTTCGTCTAGCATTATTTTGACCGGCGTATTTTTTATGCTTACATTTGCTCTTTCGATAAGAATTGCGTTGAATAATTTCTGTGCGATATATTTTTTAATTCTTCCATTTCCCCAGTAATCTTTTGCGGCGACCATTCTTGTCAGCTTGCGGACATGACTTGGCAACGCCGCCCAAATTACGACCGCGTCAAGATGACTCGTATGATTGGCGAAATATACTCGTTGACAAGTATCGGGTTGTGAGTCATGCCAAAGTACGGTTGCGCCGCTTAAAAAACGGGCAAGCCGAATTAAAAATTCCTGATTGATTCTATCCAACAAGTTAAATTTCATAATAACGCCGCTTGAATTAGTTCGGATTAGTTTCGGATTAGTTCGGATTTGGATGATATTTTTTTGCGATTTTTAATCTTGCTCTTCGGGTGTAGAGTTGTTCTTCTCTAATTTTTGCGAGTTCTGGAGTGTGAAAAGGTCTTTCGATAACTTTCTGCAATTGTGATTCGGCGATTTTCATATCGAGGTCTTTTACCGGCATTGCGAACAGCGACATGACAATAATATTATTGTCTAAAATTTCTACAAAACCGCCTTCAAGATAATAGCAAACCGGTTCGGCGTCTTGATGATTCTGGTCATGGATACGAATATCGCCCGCCCCGATTCGCGCTACCACCGGCAAATGATTCGGCAATACCCCAAACTCGCCGTCATAAAGAGGCAACACGACAAACGAAGCCTCCATATCCAAAATCGTCTTTTCGGGAGTTACTATAAGACATCTCATAATTAATTTAATGTTAAATTGATTTACATAAACTCGATAATTATTCCAACTAGCGAGTCGAAAATTTACGATACAATAATTCCAATAGAATATCCATTTCATTGAATCGCCGATATTCTACCACGAATTTTTCGCTCTTGTATAGGGAGCTGATTTTGATCGCACTACAGATAAAAAAACGGCAATATTTCGTAATTATTCAATAGGGAATCTCTAAAAATTAATTTTAAACCACAGAGGACACAGAGAACACAGAGAAAATTTTAATTTGAATCAAAACATAATTTAAATTTATTAAAGTAAAAAATTATGGATTTAAATCA
>JAITAZ010000387.1 GCA_031283825.1 Planctomycetaceae bacterium
TTATATCGAAAATTAACATGCGAACAATTTAAACCTATCGATAGCGCAACGCTACTCTTGCTCAATCGACAAAATAGACGTCAAAACTTTACAAAAGTTTTTGGGTAATTATTCAATCGTAGAAATTTTTTAAGGAGACAAAGGGGACATTGGGGACTTAACGTCTGGGTTTAAAATCTGTTAAAAAGACTCAAGAGTGATGTCTTTTGAGTCTTTAATTCTAGATTTTAAGCTAGTGCGTCTCCAATATCCCATTAAAAAATGCAGTGTGTTTAGTTCGTGGCGTTTTTTTGATTTAGTATCTTATGTTACGCACTTGCCGCCCTTGATCAATTACCGCCTATCTGATCAATAAACGCATACTGACGGACAACTACTGCGTAACATTAGTTACTATTTTTTTGAAATTTTTCTTTTCGCTTTAACGGATTTTTTTCTAGGCGTTGTTTGCCCGGGTTCGGTTAATTTATTTTGAGAGCAATAATGTTTTAAAGCGCTTTTAACCATTGCGGGCGAAATTTCTAGCGTTTTAGCGATTTCGTTGAAATTTTTTCCTTTCTGTCGATATTCAAACGCGGCTTTACCGTGTGAAAGCATTTTTGTTTTTTTAATATTTTTACCTTGTCTTCGTTTATTTAGTTGGAGCGGCGTTTCGGGAAATTCTTTGTTGTAGTTATACAATAGTTGACTTATCCGCGATCTTGTCAAACCGCCTTCCTCAACGCCTATTTCTCTGCATGTCATCCCTTGTCTCCACATATCGGCGAGACGCATTAATCTTGCGGCTCTGTCGGTTTTTTGTTTTTGTTTTGTTGCAATCATTTTTTCTCTTCGTTCTTGGATTCTTTTCAGGCGTAATTTTCTTTTTTCCATTTTTACGTCTTGTAGCATTTCATACTGTCGAATTTTATCTTCCGGCGTCGGCAACTGATGTTTTAAACAGTACAGATCGTAACCTCGCGAATGAATTAACGCATAAATGGAACCTTTATTCACATTAAACGTTCTTGCAACTTTCTCGACCGATTCGCGTCTTTTAAGACGTGCAATAATTTTGTCGATATCAGATTCTTTCCACATATTTTTTTTCAATTGTTAAATTTTAGGTACTCTAAAAATTTAGAGTTTATCTTTTAAAATGATATTAAAGAATATAATGTTACCGATGGCATTTTGTTTTTTTATATTCTATCGGACGTTCTCAATGTAGTCGTTTGTTTTGCGTTTTAGTAATCAAAAATAAGGTTACTTTTGAACGACGCAATAACAACGGATAAAAATAATTTTATAAATGTATCGGCATTTTCAATATCTTATTCAAAAAATAAATTTAAGTTTTTAAAAATACTTCCTTGTCAATTAAAATCAACATAAAATTAGCGCGGGTAATTGTAAAACTCTAAACCGTAATTTCAACAGCAAATATAATTTTGGCATTGCGTGAAATTTATCTTACGGATTGTTAAACCGCATAACGTTAGGTTGATTTGGTAAATCCTAAACAATTGAGAAACAACAAAAATTATCATCGTTTCTCGCAGACATATTGTAACAAGATATTAAATATAGACAATATTGCCGTTCAACAAAATAATAAAAATTTTCACAATACTTGAATATCCTAAACGCAAATTAAATTTTCAGTAATAGAAGTTATAAAGAAAACTTTTATTAGATTACAATCTCGCGCCGCTTAAAACAATTGTCCAACAAAAAACGCAAAGTAACTTGCCAATCGAGATATTATTTACTCGACGAGAATTTCCAATAGATTGATTTTTTTATGCGTTTTTTAAAAGTTCCAGAATTTTTTATTTTGTGTCGTCGTCCTCTTCGCGGTAGATTTTTAGCAAGCTATTTTTCAATTTATTTTGAGAACAATTGCTCTTTTTACGACGCTTACAACAAGGACATCCCAAACATCCGGTACAAGAAATTCCACGAGAAGAATTGTTGCCGAAAATAGATTTGAAATATATGCCAATCGCAATAATCGCAATAATCGCAACAATAATTCCAAACATCGGGGCAATCCCTCCTATACTACTATTTTTTTAAGAGACAAAAAGGATCGCTTTGTTTTAGATCAAAATATTGACATCTCAAAAGAAATCGCCCTTGAAATTTTTTTAGACTCTAAAACCAAGCCGTCCAATTTGTCTCTTGAAACAAATTAACAAAAATCATGACTTAATAACGGGAATCTCTAAAAACTCGTTTTTTTATTAACCACAGAGAACACAGAGTTCACAGAGAGAATATTTTTTAAAATTAAATTTTGATTTAAATCCAAATTGTTACTTTAATAAATTTAAATTATGTTTTGATTCAAATTAAAATTTTCTCTGTGTTCTCTGTGTTCTCTGTGGTTTAAAATAATTTTTAGAGATTCCCATTATTAATTATTCATTAAAAATTGTCGAATTTAATTTTGTTGTTTTATGAAGCTGCGCCGACAATTGCATTTTGCAGAGTCGAGGCTTGTTGCACTCCCGTAAATTGCTTAACAATTTCTCCGTCTTTTAACAAGACAAGAGTTGGAATACGTTCTACGCCGAATTTTTTTGCTAGAGCTTGAAAATTATCGGTATCAATTTTAGCAATTGTCGCGCTGTTTCCGATTTTCTCGGCAACTTGCTCTAATATCAACAATTGCTGACGACAAGGTCCGCACCAAGTCGCAAAAAAATCTATCAAGACAACTCCTGATTTCGTAATTGAATCAAACTCCGCTTCGGAGCCGATTACTTTAATAAGTTCGCTCATATTTTTATTCTTGTTATTTGTTTGCGGTTGTAAATCAACTCAATTTAATAGTCAACTTTGTTAAACGTTTTGCATACGAATTCGGCGGCGGCGTTAGAGTACATATCGGACAGCCTATCTGTTACGCTTTAGGATTACCGAATCTAATGAATACGCGGTTGTCGTCGAAATATACGACTCAAACTATGAATTTCGGCATCGCATCGGCTATTCATTTATTCATTAAAAACCGACTTTCCAAACGTAAGCCAGACGACTCTAACCGAAAATTCAAACGCGAACAATTTAAAAACTTTTTGTACCGCGAATCAATGATTCGAATTATAGACCACTCAAATTTATTGACAAGTACGGCGGCGTCTATATCAATAAACCGCGATTAAATAGTTGTTAAAAATTTTCTCTTTAACAGATTTGTCAGACTATACTTTAAACTTAAACGGTAATAAATGGTCGGTTTTTTATGGGACAAATGAGACATCGCTGTTTTAAATCGGAGATTAACAACTCAAAAGAAATCGCTTAGTCGTTTCAACTCAGATTTTCAACCCAAACGTCGCCTTTGTCCTCTTAAAAAAATATCATTATTTTTTGGGGGGACATTGGGGACGCACTAATTTAAAAACCATGATTAACGACTCAGCAGAAGACAACAGCTTTTTAAAAGAGAATTTTTTTTCAGTTTTATTTCATCGAGCCATTAATCCCAGTTTAAAAACCGTGAACTGTTACAAAAAAAACCAACCATTTGTTACAGTTCAAAGTATATCAACGCGGATGACAACTTGGACATTTAGACGACATTTTTGTAAGCAGAGATACAATTTTTGACAATTCTTGTAAAAGAATGTC
>JAITAZ010000001.1 GCA_031283825.1 Planctomycetaceae bacterium
CTCAAAGAGCATGTCGAGCAATTTCAAATTGATGATGTTATCAGACAATTTTACCCCGACGCGATTATTCATATTATCGACGACGTCTTAAACGGCGCTGTTCTTACGTGTCTTGAGGGATGTAAAGAAATTGACGACGACATGCCGATTATATTCAACGACTGCGATCATTTATTCCGAAGTTATTCGTTTTATGATTTTTGTAGAGACGAAAAAAAACGTCAACTTATCGACGGCGCTTTGTTGACCTTTCAATCAAGCAACCCAAAATATAGTTTTCTGAAATACGACTCTAATAAAAATATTATCGGAACTATTGAAAAAAAAGTAACCAGCGATAGGGCAATTTGCGGCGCATATTATTTCAAGAACAAAGAAATTTTTGAAAACGCCGCAAAGGAATATTTCTCAACCTGCATGTATAACGAATATTTTGTTAGCGGAATTTATAATATTTTGGCGAAAAATGAAAATCACATCGAGCAATTCAATATTGATTTCCACTTGTCATTCGGAACTCCGGAAGAATATCAAAACGCAATAAAATCAGACTTTTTCGATTAACCCAAAATAATACGCCAAGAGAGAATTTCTAAAAACCATATTATTTTTCTGAAACCAGAGGTGAACTGGAAATCTTGGGTGCAAAGTCGGTACAGTGAAGTGTCAGCAAGTTGGCATTTTAGATTTTGAAATTTTGGATTATTTATTTGAATTTTTGTAACGATAAATGCAAGCCAATTGGTCGCACCCAATGACAATTCGCTTACGCTTGAGTGCGACCTTTTCACTTGCACTTGACATAATGATTACTTCGGACTTGTTCGGAATTGCCAAAAAATCTTTTTGGCGTTGTTTATCTTACCGCTTGCGGGGAATTTTATATCAGGATATACTTTTTGCGATTTGATTGTTTGGTAGAATTATTCAATGACGATCTTTCGCCGAAAAATTGACTACCTGCGGAATATACGACTCATACTATAAATTTCTGATTCGAATTTTTGATTCGAATTTTTGTAACAAAAATATAATTGATTTTTACGATGGGATTTTTTAAGCAATTTTTTAGCGGCTCGAAATTAGATTACAAGAAAAAATACGAGTTGCAATTATCGGCAATGTCCGGCACGATGTCTAAAGTTTATAAAGCACGAGACAGAGAAACCGGCGAAATCGTTGCGTTGAAAATTCTTGATATGACTAAAACAAACCTCATCTCAAGCCGATTTCAAGGAATCAAAAAACCAACCGAAGGCGAAATTGCCGTTCAATTCGATCACCCGTATATAATCAAAACATTATCGCACGGGTTGACTGTCGATGCCGAACAATATCTGGTTATGGAATATCTTGGCGGTTCTGGTTTGAATAATGTTCTGCTTGTGCAAGAAGATCTAATGGCAGGCGCGAGATTGTATTATATCCGTCAAGTTGCCGAAGCACTTTCTGTCGTGCATGAGAAAAGTTTTATTCATCGCGATATTTGTCCGCGCAATTTAATTTTTACCGAAGACGGAACCGTACTAAAGTTGACCGATTTCGGTTTGACCGTGCCAAATCAACCGCCTTTCACCGATCCGGGAAATCGAACCGGAACCGCAAATTACATGGCACCCGAATTAATACGACGAAAACCAACAGACCGACGTATTGATATTTTCGCATTTGGAGTAACAATCTACGAATTATGTACAAAAAACTTGCCATGGCCACGCGGCGAAAACGCAAACGCCGCAATGACTCACAGCGAGCCGCCAGAACCAATCACTACTTACAGACCACAAATAAATAAAACGCTGGCAAAAGCTATTCACAAATGCATCGAGCCTGAAGCGTCTGACCGATTTTCAGACATCAAGCAATTCACGCGAATGATCGCAAAAATCGAACACGAAGACGAATAAACAAATTAGTTTTTGCTGTAATATAAGTAGAAACTTTTGTTTTTTTCCTTGTATTCATAAATTATTGATTTAAAACGACTCAAAAGCGAATTTCTTTTGAGTCGTTAATCTCCGATTTCAAACAACGATGTCTCATTTGTCCCCTTAAAATAATTAGGATTTAGAGACTCAAAAGAAAACAAACTTCACCTACTACGCTACGTTTTGCAACCTACTGTATTTCAACTGTTTGTCAATTTCCAAACATGGGAGAATTTAACATGAAAAAAATTATTGTAACGTTTTTGTTTTTTGTTTTTTTGGCGTGTAATATTTTTACCGCTTTTGCCGTTGATTATGGCAAAGTAACTATCACAGAGATTCAGCCGTTTGGTATGAATTCGTCGTCGAGCGTGTCTTCACGTCATGGTTATGCCGAGTATAGATTCCTTGTTCAGAATCGGGATACGTCGGCGTCTCACAGGGTAAAAATCGAGATGACGCATCAGACGATGGGAGCGTCGGCGGCTTCATATCTTACGACAGATACGATAGAAGTTGCGGCGGGAAGTCATGTTACGTTGCGTTTATTTCAGCCGCCAGTTAAGGATCCTTGGGGAGTATTTGATCTTAATGTTTACATTGACGGGCGTTGTCAGAGTGATATTGCTTCTATAGCGAGCGATCATCTAATTAGGCGTTCATCGTCGAGTACGGGTAATGATGCGACGGTTTGTTTTAGTCAGCAGACGCCTGCTACGATTCGCGATTTTTTTGAGAGACGTTCAACGTTGCCTCCAGCTGACGCGGCGAAAAAAGCCGGCGGCGGTGCGGCAACGACGGGTTTTACTTTAATGCCGCCGACGCAAACTATATTTGCGAAGTATTCGAATGTTCCGGTTGAAGAGTGGAGTGATTTATGGGTTGCGTATTCGCGGTTTGATTGCGTGGTGATGACGGCGGACGAGTGGGGCGGATTGGTAACGCGGAAACCGGCGGTGATAAACGCGATTAAGCGATATGTTGAGACGGGCGGAATGCTTGTAATTCTAGGCAGAAAGTGGGAGATTCCGCAGGAGTGGGAATCAATTTTTAAAAGCGGATCGGACGATTCTAATGACATTGAGAGAACGATTGTTTGCGGCAAGGTGTTTGTGCTTGGTCAGACTGATGCGGAGGTTGCGAATAACGCAGGTTTTTTTGACAATATCATTCAGCAGATTGATTCGGCGGCGAAAACGGAGACGCAAAGAATAAACTTGGCGCAGAATGATAATGTTTATGGACGCGGTTATGGCAGCGGCGGCGGCGAATCGACGGTATCTCGGATGAATAATATTTTGCCGGTGATTGAAAAGTACGGGGTGAATATAAAGTTGATTTTAGTGTTGATAATTGTGTTTGCGGTTTTGATAGGACCGGTGAATGTTTTTGTGCTTCGGAGTTTGAATCGGAGGATATGGTTGATTTGGACGGTGCCGGCGACGTCTTTGATTGCGAGTTTTATTGTGCTTATAGCGAGTTTCTTGAGCGAGGGATTTTTGAGTCAATCGAGTTCGGCGACGTGTACGATTTTGGATCAGCGTCGCGGTTCGGCGGTTACGTTTGGGGCGATTGGTTATTATTCGACATTTTCGCCGGGTAATTTTAATTTCTCGACGGACACGGAGTTGACGCCGTTTTTGGACAATAGCGGCGGAACGTTGGAGTTGAGAATAACTTCGTCTGGCAATCAATTGTTATCGGGCGGCGGGTGGATTTTGCCGAGAGTTCCGGCGTATTTTTCGTTTAGAAAAAATCAGATGTTGCAGAAGTTGAATGTAGCGTTCAACTGGACGGACGCGAACAAGCCGACTGCAACGAATGGTCTTGGGGTGAAAATTGATTTATTGGTTGTGTGTTCGTCGGAAGGCGAGCTTTTTGAGGTTAGAGATTTGGAACCCGGCGCGCAAAAAGTTTTAACGAAAGCGGCGAGACCGAAATCGTCGTTTACGGAGGTTGCGTTTTATAGCAAGTTGCGTTTGAACCAGCAAGACGCTCTTGCGAGCGGACATTTTGACTCGATGTTAAACAATCAAGAGTTATGTCCGGGTTCGTATAGTGCAGTGATCAAAGAGGCGAATCCTTTTGTTGAGCCGGGTCTCCCAAACATGAAACCGTTCACCCACAAAACAATAATTTTAGGATTGTATTAAATTGGAGAATTAAAAATGAAAAAGAGTTGTGTATTAGCGTATTCTGGCGGGCTTGATACGTCGGTGATTTTGAGTTGGCTATTGGAGGTTGGCTATGAGGTTCATGCGGTTTATGTTGATTTGGGTCAACCGTGCGAGGATCGCGATTCGATACTTGAGAAGGCGCGAAAGATTGGCGCGGCGACGTCTAGGATAATAGACGTTCAGGAGGAGATGTGTCGTGATTTTGCGTTTCCGGTGTTGCAATTTCAGGCGAAGTATGAGGGGATATATCTTTTGGGTACGTCGATTGCGAGACCGATAATATCGAAGGTATGTTTAGGCGTGGTGTCGGAGGTTGGGGCGAGTGCGTTTGTTCATGGGGCGACGGGCAAGGGGAATGACCAGTGTCGTTTTCAGCTTACGGCGGATGCGTTAGCGCCGGAGGTTGAAGTAATTGCGCCTTGGCGGATTCGCGAGTTTAGGGAGAGGTTTCCGGGCAGGGCGGAGATGATTGAGTATTGCGAGAAGAGAGGAATTTCAGTTAAGGCAACGAGACAGAAACCGTACAGCAGCGATGAAAATTGTCTTCATATAAGTTATGAGGCGGGAATTTTGGAGCGTCTTGATGTTTGCGGGGTAGATTCGGTTGAGTTTGGGATGTGTGTTACGCCCAAGTCTGCGCCGGACGAATCGGAGCGGGTATCGATAATGTTTAGAAGCGGCGTACCGGTGAAAGTAAATGGCGAGGAGTTAAATGCGGTCGGGGTGATAAAGACGCTTAACAAGATTGGCGGACGCAATGGAATTGGGATAATTGACATGGTGGAGAATCGTTTTGTTGGGATGAAGAGTCGCGGCGTTTATGAGGCGCCTGGGATGACTTTGTTGTATGCGGCTCATCGATATATTGAGCAATTGACTCTTGATCGAGATCTTATGCATTTGCGGGATCGACTTTCGCCGGAGGTTGCGGAGATGGTTTATTATGGATTTTGGTATCATGCGAAGATGCGTGCGTTATTATCTTTCATCCGCGAAGCGCAGACTCCGGCGAGTGGCGAGGTAATATTAGAACTTTACAAGGGCAACATTATAGTATCGAGTCGAAGCAGCGAGAGGAGTCTTTACGATGAAGGCATAGCAACGATGGAGGGCGGAGGCGCATACAATCAAGACGATGCGACAGGATTTTTAAGGATTCAAGGTCTTCCGTTAAGGGTTCAAGCAAAATTCAGAAAAGAGTAAACTTGTAATGTAATAACTCATGTTACGCGCTGGTTGCGAGTTTTATTTTTTGTAATATATCAGTGAAATTTTTTTGAATTTGTTTACAGTTGGAAATTACAAGGTAGGCGACCTTTCGCCGAAAAGTCGCGTCGGCGTTAGCCGACGGTAAATCTGAATTGATTTTAATTATAGTCGAATCCATTTTATCGTTGCCTTCGGCAACGCAACCTTTCGTCGAAAAGTCGCGAACCTATGGTCGCCTACCTGATCAATAAACGCCTACTGAATAGTTACAATATTTAAAAACCGTGAACGGTTACCAATTTTTGTAATATATCAGTGGAATATTTTTAACACGTATGAATATTGTACAACCAACCTCATTTTCAACCTAATTTTTCCGAACAAAACAACCTCAGTAGCCAAAGATGCTCCCCACACCAACCTCATTACCTCATTAAAAACGTAAACGAATAATGAGATGAGGTAATGAGGTTGGTTTTTGGGGGATTCATTGCTACTGAGGTT
>JAITAZ010000032.1 GCA_031283825.1 Planctomycetaceae bacterium
AAACGTGAATAGTTACAAACTCATGTTACGCACTTGCTACCCCAGATCAGGTAGGCGACCGCCGACTCAGGTAGGCGACCTTTCGCCGAAAGGTCGCGTCGGCGTTAGCCGACGGTAAATCTGAATTGATTTTAGGGAACTTCTAAAAAATAATTTTAGAAGGAACGCGGGCGTCCCGCCTGCATGACAAACGCCTAAATATGCGGTCGAGACGACCGCGATCCTAATAAAAATAAATTTCACATGATGTTTTTAGATGTTCCCTGAATTGATTTTAATTATTGTCGACTCCATATTATCGTTGCCTTCGGCAACGCGACCTTTCTGCGAAAGGTTGCGAACCTACGGTCGCCTACCTGATCGGTGATCAACCTAATCTATTACCGCCTACTGACGGACAACTACTGCGTAACATGAGTTACAAATTAGCAATCGTAGAGCCGCAATGCTTTGCGTCTCTATCGGTGATCTTTTGATCGAACAATGAGACGCAAGGCATTGCGTCTCTACATTGGGTTTAGCAATTCAAATCCGAATTTAAAAACCCGTGAACGGTTACAGAATTTTTACGGTACTGTAATCGGCGATTTTGTTATATCCTCGCCGATGATTTCAATTGAGTTGCGAGTTCTTATCATTAAATAGAATGGTAGTTTTTTGTCTTCCGGCGAAACGTACCACCAATACTCGCCATTGTTCGGAATACCAACCGCAATCGGTTTCCATTCTCCATTTACAGACTCGGCTCGCATTACGTCCGCTAACTTGCCTGCTGTTACAAAATCTCCGCAACTCCACTTGACAATAATCTGATTCTGTTCCGTTGCAACATTCATCGTAACTCCCGTAATCAATACCTTCCCAACACCGCGAACCTCGTCCGAATTATTATCATTAGTTTTATTATCATCAGTTTGAACCTGATTTTTAGCCTGATTTTGAACATTAAAATTTTTCGCAATCATCTCGTCGCCTTTTGCTATTACCGCCGACGGAGGAATTACAGAACTATCCACAAGATCGTTTTTCGTAATAACGTCAGAATTTTCGTTACGATTATTCGCCGACTTCGCAGTGTCGGCGGTATTGACGATTTCACTTTTATTATCGACAACCGCAGTTTCAATCTCGTCATAAACGTCGTTGTTATTGTTGTCATTGTTGTCATCGTCGTCTTTGAGCAACGCCATGAAATCTTCAAATAATCTTTTTATGATTTGAGCTTTTCGTTCCGCTTTGCTAATTTTTTCAGACCCTTTAAAAGTTTCAACTTCGCCGAAATTCGACTCTACCTCGTTGAGATTTAAATTGACCTTTGAACTGTCGTTTGAATTATCATTTGTTTTATCATTCGCGGATAACAATTTACTGTCCGGCAAAATCGGGAAAGGCAATTCCTCAAGCGAATCGCCAAGACTCTTTCGATCTGCTAAATCGGTTGAGTTGTTTTGTTCTTTTTTCTCATTATTACTATTATTATTTTCGTTGAGAGCCAAGTTGAGATTTTCAGTTTTCATGTTGTCGATTTTAATGTCGGTAGAATTCGGCAAATTATTTGTTATCGTTTTGATTTCATTTTTACTTTGCGTTTTAGCGATATTTTTTTCTGCGTTTTTCGCGAAAACAGCCGGTTTCGGCGGATAAATAATTCCTTCGGCAACATAATTACGATTACGATTGTAATTATTCAATCCCGCATTCGACGAACCGTAATTCGATTGAGACTGCTTTATTATCGGCGATTTTATTTCATTAGAATTTACATTCGAATGAGTATTTGCATTGAGATTTAGACTTTCATTTTGTGCTGAATTTACAGAATTTACAGAATTTACAATTTCCGTATCGACATTAACTCTAATTTGCGGTTTATTATTTGCGGAACGTTTTACTGCGCCGGAAGCCGTAACTGTTCGGAAAGAAAACCAATATTCGCCGTCCGAATCCGCTTCGAATAGAAAGAATTTTTCGTCAATCGGCTTACGTCCGACAGAATACCATCGCGTCCCTCGATCCTTTGAAACGAGTAATTCAACCTCTGCAACTTTGTCGATAACGTTGTCGTTGAAAACCTGAAACGGAATCGAAAACGATCTCTCGTTTATTGAAACAATCGTTCCGACATTCTGCGAAAAAGCCATTCCGCCGCCAAAATCGACTGCATTTGCCAAAAACAAAATCGCAAAAATTATAAAAATTTTTCTTCTACTCATGCGAGAAATAATTAAAAGATGTTGTATGTTGTCGTCAATTCCATTTTGCCGATTCGTGTTTATAATTATCGACCAAAGTTGATTGTCAAGTCTCTTGGCAAAAAAATTACTTTTGCCGAACTGACAGATTCGTTTTCAATTTGTTGGTTCTTTGATCAGATTTGAAAAAATCAGAAATTTCCGATTACGCAGGATATTCAATCGACCAATGAAAAAAACGTTTAACGCCGGTTGACGTTTTTTTATCAACCGCAATACTCCTTATTTTTGTTAGAAATTGATGTTTATAATTTTTGAACCGATAATTCAGATTTTAATTTATATCGTGATTTTAATGATTGGGACGCTAGTATCGCTCTACCTACTGGGACTATTTCGTGCCAATTCGTTACAACACGAACATAACGTCGATAATACGCTTAATTATTTTCAAGAATTAAAAGACAAGGGCAAATTATCCGATGCAGAATTCCGAATTATTAAAGAACGTTTCAAAGAATTGATAAAAACCAAAGACGAAAAAAAACCAAACGCGAAAACGTTGCTGCACTACAAAGACGCGATTTCATTGTTGCTAGATTTTACTGATCCGGCGGCATCGCAAGATACGCAAATTGCCGGACGTAACGAATGTAACAATAAAAACGGTCAGGCAGAATATAGTGAAACGGAAACTATTCGAGAGAAAGATCACGACAAAGATTAAAGGTTTGAATAGAAAATAATCCGCCAACTTGACGATAATAAAATAACGCCGGACAAAATTTTTAAACAATAAACAGAACTCCAACGTAATATAATTTTGCCGACACAAAAAAATGATAGAAAGAATCGAAAATAAGTTTTGACGATTTAATTGAAACGGTCAAAATAATTTTTCGTAAATGAAATTCGCATATCCGAATTTTTAGAATTTAGATTGAAAATCGGATATGATTTTTGGTCATGGATGATAATATTTGTTGTAGAAAGAAGCGTAAATACAACTCGAACAATGAATTTCGACAATACAAGAGCTGCCCGTTAAAAGTTTGCATTCCGAAAATTCAAGTATCAGTTTTAAAATCGCTAGATTCGTAATTGCCGACAGTGAGAAAATTCAACTCAATTTGATTTGATTTGATTTAATTCGATTTATTACATTTAAATTTTAATTTGTAATGAATTGTCGGCTTAAGGACGTTTACGAATCTCTACTTGACTAATATATTGTAACCACAAAAACGAAAGGTAATCACCCAATGTCCTCCGGGCGTAATGACAACACTTCATCTGGTAAGAACGGCGCGGCGCGAAAGAATGCGTTTTGTTCTTTTTGCCATAAAAGTTATAGGGATGTAGGTCCGTTAGTTGAAGGTCCCGGCGATGTTTATATTTGTGGGGAATGTATTGATCTTTGTCAAACTATTCTGACGCAAGAGCGACGTAAACATGCCGGTTCTAATTCGAAACCTCTAGCCAAAGTACCGTCTCCGCGAGAGATTGTAAGTCGTCTGAACGAGTATGTAGTCGGTCAGGAACATGCGAAAAAAGTGCTTTCGGTTGCGGTTCATAATCATTACAAGAGACTGATTAACAAAGACGAAGGACACGACATAGTTTTAGATAAATCGAATGTGATGTTAATAGGACCGACAGGTTCGGGGAAGACTCTTTTAGCTCAAACGTTGGCGAAAATTCTGGACGTCCCGTTTGCGATTGGCGATGCGACTACGTTGACGGAAGCGGGTTATGTTGGCGAGGATGTTGAGAATCTAATTTTAAAATTACTACACGCGGCAGATTTCGACGTAGAGTTGGCTCAACGCGGAATAATATATATTGACGAGATTGACAAGATTGGCAAGACGTCTCAAAACGTTTCGATAACGCGGGACGTATCGGGCGAGGGGGTTCAGCAATCTTTATTGAAAATGCTTGAGGGAACGATAACGAATGTTCCGCCACAAGGTGGACGGAAGCATCCGGAGCAGCATTATATTCCGGTTGACACGACGAATATTTTATTTATCTGTGGAGGAACATTTGTCGGACTAGAAGAAATCGTTGGACAAAGATTGGGAAAGAGAACGATTGGTTTTACGAGTTCGTCGATTTTGGCGTCTAGCGGGGTTGACAAGTCGAGTTATTTGGGCAAGGTAACGTCGGAGGACATTCATCATTTTGGTTTGATACCGGAGTTAGTTGGTCGTTTACCGGTAATTTCGACGTTGGAGCAGTTGGACGAATCGGCGTTAATTCGAGTGATGAGCGAGCCGAAAAATGCGATTGTCAAGCAATACAGACGATTATTTCAGATGGAAGATTGCGATGTAGAGTTTACGGATGCCGCGTTAAAAGCGATAGCTCAAAAAGCGTTGGAGAAAAAATCCGGCGCGAGAGGATTGAGATCGATTGTTGAGGAAATAATGCTTGACATTATGTACGAGTTGCCGGATTTGCCGGATGGCGTAACGTATCGAATAACTGAAGCTGTAGTTTCTGGACAAGAAACAATTTTACCAATCCCAGAACAAGAAAACGTTACAAAAATTGCATAAAATATTCCTAGCAATTTAAGATTAGGAATTTCTTGTAAATATTTTTTTAGGGAATACTGGGGACAAATCTGGATTGAAATCTGTGATTAGAAACTCAAGAGAAAAAATAAAAATTTATTGTAACCGTTCACGGATTTCTAAATTCAAATTTGAATTGCTAAACCCAATGTAGAGACGCAATGCTTTGCGTCTCTATCGGTGAGCTTTTGATCGAACAATGAGACGCAAGGCATTGCGTCTCTACATTTGCTAATTTGTAACTATTCGCGTTTGAATTTTTTGATAAAAAAATAAACAATTTCGTGAACGGTTACTTATTTTTTTGGGGGGACTTAGGGGACGCTGGGGACATTGGGGACAAAGGGGACGCACTAATTTAAAAACCATAATTAACGACTCAATAGAAAACAAAAGCCTTTTTAAAAGAGAGAGATTTGTTTTCAGTTTTATTTCCCCGAGTCATTAACTTCAGATTTCAAACAAGAATGTCCCCAGTGTCCCCCAAAAAAATTATCGTACCCTTTCACGGTTTTTTAAACACGGATAGTTGGGGGATTTTTTAAACGCGGATAATAACAGATTTGACGGATAATCGCGGAAAATGGAAATGATGCCTTTGTGTGGTAAAAGTCAATAATTTAAATGTGATAAAGAGGGAAGTTAAAAATTATAATCCTAACTAAATAAATTTATGAATATTAAAATTACCATTTGCATTCTCCGCGATTATCCGTCCTATCAGATATTATCCGCGTTTAAAAATTCCCCTATTATCCGTGTTTAAAACCGTGAACGGTTACAAATTATCTCTGTGGTTAAAAATTTTTAGAAATTCCTTATAAAAAAACTTTACTGAATAGTTATAAAAATATTTCAAAATATTCCATCCTTTCTATTCTTTCCTCCCCCCCCTTTTCAGATTTATTTATGATAGTAAAATTTCGCCGTTTTTAGTTGACGGTTTGAAATTTGAACTAGCAACTATTCGGTATTGATTATAAAGTCTCTTAAAAAAATTTTTTTATTTGGCTTTAGATATTATTAAAGAACATATTCCCTGGTAGCTCAGTTGGTTAGAGCGGCGGACTGTTAATCCGTAGGTCGAAGGTTCGAGTCCTTCTCGGGGAGTTTTGGGTAAATCCTTGAGAATAGTGAGATTATAACTTACTGTTTTTGTTAATTTTGGTTTAATTTTATATGCGAAGGGCGAATGTTTGTGCCGAATTCGGCACAATCTCCCCTTGTCAGCGTAGATTGTATAAACTTAAAATGAAAAATACAAAACAGTTAAAGAAAAATTTATCAAACAAAAAAAGAAACAAAGAAAAATTACTCATAACCAACGATAAAGGTTACGCCTATTATCGATTCAGCTATGAAAAAACACGCTACAAAATCTCTCTAGGGAAATACGGGTCGCCCGAAAGCGAAACAAATTATTACCTATTCAAAG
>JAITAZ010000038.1 GCA_031283825.1 Planctomycetaceae bacterium
GCAATGCCTTGCGTCTCTATTGTTCGATCAAAAGCTCACCGATAGAGACGCAAAGCATTGCGTCTCTACATTGGGTTTAGTAATTCAAATCCGAATTTAAAAACCCGTGAACGGTTACAAATAAATTTTGAATTTTTAGAAATTCCCAAAAGATAAAACAAATTTTCAACAGACTATATTACTATTTCAGAAATATTCAAAACGGACGGGGAGGGATTCGAACCCACGGTACCTTTCGATACGCCGGTTTTCAAGACCGGTCCCTTAGTCCACTCGGGCACCCGTCCAATTGAATCAGATAATAATAACAGCTATCGACAATCTGTAAAGACGGTATAACCAACAAAAAATAATAACGCTATGACAGACGTATTTTTCACAAAGTTGTTTTAAACTGCTCGCGATTGATTTTTCAGTTAAAACCGCCGACTTTAAACGACCAATATTTACAAGACGTCTGCACTCATGTATAACGGTTATTATAACAATTGGGAATCTCTAATAATTAAAAATTTATTTTAAACCACAGAGAACACAGAGTTCACAGAGAAGTTTTTTAAAAAATTAAATTTTGATTTAGATCAATAATTATTTTATTAATTTATAGTAATCGTTCACGTACAAGAGAAAAAATTTTTAAGCTCTGAAAGGGCGTAGGATTTTTTTTCTCTTGTGAGTGTAGTTACTCGTTTTTTTTTATTTGATTAACTTTAAATCTCCGATGCTAACGGGGATAGATTCGGTTGCGTTTTCGGCGAAATCTACCGTTATCGTGATTTTTTTATGAGTGTCAGGCAAGTCAAATCTCAATAACTTTACCATGTCAACGCCGCTTATTTCCATCTCGCAAATTGATTTGCCATCGACTTCAATACTTAACTTTGCTCTACCATTTGGTTTTAATCTGTCGTCAATTCCAACGAATCCCCTTATTGCCGAATAAACTTTTTCATTGTCGTTTATTAGGTATTCTAATTTTGTCTTTGGCGTCAACGTCAATCCTCGTCGATATGAAACTCCGCCTAAAACTACGCCCTCAATCGCAGGTATCGGTTGATTTATAGCTCGTTTCGCATTCAACGTAACCGAAGGAGTTATCGATACAAGACTCGGATCAATCTTTCCTCCGTCGTCTTTGTTTATTCCGAATTTTCCAGCTTGAAATAATTTTAACTTTACTAAAGGCGAAGAATTATCAGGCTTGGAAACTCCGCTCACACTCCACTCAAACGGAAATAACCGCTCGCGAATAATCGGCGTCAGATCGCTCAAATAAAGCGAATTACCACGCGAGAAAATTATATTGTCAATCTCCGAAAGCAACGTTTCTCCCGAAAAACCAGCTAACGACTTCCACAATATTTTATCTTCCGACCATTTGACGTCGTTTTTAATTGTTTCGTCGAGTTCGTTTTTATCGTTATTTTTATCGTCCGTTTTATTGTCAGCTTTATCGTTACGATTATTGACGTCGTCCTGATTTTCTACCGATATTTTTTTCAACGCAAAAGAATCAAGCATCAATTGAGCACCAGTCCACAACGTAATTTGACCATTGTAAACTGTCTTTTGTTTAATTGCATCGCGGTTAGGCGAATGTAAAATCATGCCAAAAATTTTATTTCTTTTTATTGGCAATTTTTCATTGTCAATTGTGAAAATTACAGACTCGCGCGTTATCTCCGAAACAATTCCGTTGTAAATGTCGAATGTGTCGTCCTTACTGATTACGAGTCGGTCTCCGGTTGTTCCTAATTCTTTTGTATATTTAATCCATTGAGCGGAAGGTTCGGCGATTTCGGCAAAATTCTTGACCGCAAAACGAACCGAATAAATCTGTTCAATAGGAATTGTAATTTCAGTAACAGAATTTTTATTTATCGTTTCAGAAATTTCTTTTTCGTTTTTATTTTTTTCGTCTTTTTTTGTTTGCTCTGCGTAGTTATGGTCTAGCAGTTTGCAAACGGCTTTCTGCTCTTTTAAGACAAAACTTGTTGCTACTAATCTGCTTCCGTCGAGTAAATCAATTACAATTACCGAATTAGGAAACATCGGCGTTTTGGGATTATCTTTGACTCCGTTTTTATTTTCTTTTTCTTCGCCGCGTAATTTTTGCAATAAAGACGACGGCAACCTTCCGGTTTTTCGCGGAGTATTCGTAATCGGAACAATAACTCCAAATTCGTTTATGCCCATAACTTGACCTTTTATTACCATAGTCCTTTGAATTTTTTGTCGTAGATTTTGCGGCAAATTTAAGTTATTTAATTGATTGTCATTTGTTTTTTGCTGTAGAAACGGATTAGACATAAGATTTTGCACAATTTCAATTCGTCGGGGCGAAAAAGTCAAACTATCCGAGTCGGAGTTGATTTGAATTGAATCTGCATCAAGTTTCGCAATTTGACCAACATGACTTTCACCGTCAACATCAATTATCTCAAACGGAATTTCCTCGCCGCTAACCGACACGGAAAAAAACAACAAGAAAAAAACTGTAATTATTCGTTTCATTTTTTTATATTTGTTTGGTTGAATTTTTAAACGCTGTTTAATCTTCTTGATTAAACGTTGACAATTGAATCTGCTATTTCATAAAATTTCAGCGTTCACACGCCGCCGAAATGAACTGCCAAAAGTTTACAAAGATATATTTCATTGTAAATACTAGCAGAGAAAATTCGGAATTAAAAATCTTGTGATATTTGTAACCGTTCACGGAAATTTTTGTCGAAAAAATTAAAACGTGAATAGTTACAAATTAACAACAGTAGAGACGCAATGCCTTGCGTCTCTATTGTTCGATCAAAAGCTCACCGATAGAGACGCAAAGCATTGCGTCTCTACATTGGGTTTAGTAATTCAAATCCGAATTTAAAAACCGTGAACGGTTACTGATATTTCAACGGAATAATTTGTTTTAGGGAATTTCTAATAATTAATTTTCAACCACAGAGGACACAGAGAACAC
>JAITAZ010000041.1 GCA_031283825.1 Planctomycetaceae bacterium
CTTTTGATCGAACAATAGAGACGCAAAGCATTGCGTCTCTACATTTGTTAATTTGTAAATATTCACGTTTTAATTTTTCGATTACAAAATAAAAATTCCGTGAACGGTTACAAATAAACATCTAAAAGGCGAATAAATGGTAAATTTTGACAAAAACATCTCTAAAATAAAAAGAAATTTAACTCCGACCGAATGGATAATCTTGGCGATTATTGCCGTTGTCTGTAGCGTTGTTTTAATATTTTACATAACACGACCAGTCAACAAAACTCACAATGAATTGGATTCGCTCGGCAACCAAAAATTTAAAGTCGAAAATCAACTCGACGACATTAAAGATCAAAATACTAAAGTCGATACTCTACCCGAAAATCAACTTGACGAAATTAAAGATCAAAATACTAAAGTCGATGATCTACCAGAAAATCAGCTTGACGAAATTATCAATCAAAATACTAATGCCGATGATTCAATTACAAAAACAACCCAACTTGAAAACGAACCGAATTTACGTTTGTGGAATACCTCAAACGATCAATATGATAAACTCGACAAACCGCCGGACAATTTTGACGCGAAACGACGTTGCATAGTTATTGTTCACGGCATGGGCGGAGACGTCGATATTGAAGATTACAAAGTTTTCGCCCGCCGAATAAAAAAATTTGAGCCGAAAACCAATATTCTCGTAGTCGATTGGCTTGACGTTCAGAAAAACGATATTCGTAAAACATACCAAAAAATGGAAGACGGCATTATCACCGCCGCCGATTTAATCGATCCAAAAAATATAGATCAAGACGAATCCGAAGAATATAAAAAATGGTTCGAATTGAAAAAATTAGGCGCAACTATCGCAGATAAAACCGATATTCTTAAAAAACCATTGACGCCTTTTCTTTCAGCTTCCGTGATTCCTAAAGTCGCCGAATGGGCGTCCGATAAACTTTTCGACGACATCAAAGGATTAGGAATTAAACCGGAAAATACTTATATCATTGGTTTTTCTCATGGTTCTCATGTTGCGGGTCTTATCGGCGAGAATACTCTTAAAAAATATAATCGCAAAATCGGACGAGTTACGTTACTTGATCCTTCAACTGGTAAAGTTCATCTTACGCCGAAAAATTTTATCGGTAAAGGATGGGATAAGAAGTCAGTTTTATTTGTTGATATGTATAAAACCTCGAAATGGGCAGGTTCAGGATTGGTAAGAGGTAATAAGACTTTTTTTGTACGACAGAAAAATTTACCAATGACTGAGTTCCTTCTGATTCGCGAGGTAACTCCGGATCATTTTTATGCTTTTCGTTGGTTCATATCAACCATTGGAAGTAATGAAAAATCTTTTGGCTATTCTATGGACATCCCAAGTAAAGAAAATTATGACGAACATTGGTCTGGTTTTATTGTCAGCAGTTTAAGACGCGATTGCAAACTAGATGATATTGAAAAAAACATCGATAATCAATTATTGCCGCTACAATCAGAAAATATAGATAGCAGTAGAGAATTGTTCAATAAAATTAAAAAATTAAAAATAGAATAATATATACCTTCGGCAGTCATAATTATTATGGGAACTTCTAAAAACTTGATCTTTCAAAAATTCGCGTCCCGTTAGGGACGCAATGTTGGTAGAAAATGTTTGTAAAAAATAAGTGTCCCGTAGGGACACAATGTTTTCCGCCGTAGGGACACAATGTCGAAAATTTATTGAGTCAAATTTTATCTCCGTTTTTTTGACCAAACATAAATATTTAATCTGTCATTATTTTCTACCGAAAATACCGACATTTTGTCCCTACGGGACAATTGTTTTATTACTTATTTTTTCTACCAACATTGTGTCCCTAACGGGACACAGCTTATTGTTGTTTTCGTCTCGGTGAAATCATTGGTTAATAAAAAACAAGTTTTTAGAAGTTCCCTAAAATAAACCCGTTTTTAGAAGTTCCCTAAAGAAAAATTTATAAAAGGAGAAATTAAAATGCATCAAACCACAATCGACCTAATGAAAGAATGCGGTTTAGCAAAACCGTTTATTAAAATCAGAAAAAAAATGGGCGAAAAAAGAGGTAAAGAAATAGGCAAAGCTGATGGTATGTTTGCCGCTAAATCTGATGACATTATTCGAGTTTTTACAAAGCGATTTGAGCTTCCGCCGAAGAAATTACAGGATCAGATACGGAATGTTCATTGAAAAACGAGGTTTGTAAAAAATAAACCTAATATCTGTACAAAAATTCAACCGGAATACATAATATTTCAGCGGGAAATTACAGGAATTTTATTTTTGTCCCTAGACCGCACAACAATTATCCAATGTAACGATCAACATAATCCATCAATATAAAATTTAACTCGATGAATTGTACTAATCGTTACACTGGCGTTTTCCCAAAGGGATAAAGGGAAATGTCGAATTTTCCCTAATACTTTTATCACTACAGGAATAGCTGATTAGTTAAGTTAGTTTAAAACATCCTTCTTGCTGATGGCATAATAAACTCGATTTTTTGTTACGATAAATTACGATTGTTTTTTCTTTCGACGTAACCTTAATGCTGAAACTAATCCTCCGCCAGCTAGGAAAATTAACATCGACGCGGGTTCCGGAGTTGCTGATGTTGGCGTAAGGTTCGTCATAAAAATCACCATATCGTTGTAGTCAAAATCTGCTATACCATAAGATCCTGAACTATCACCTGATAAATCTTCCCATCCAAACATGTAAACCGACTCAAATGCCGTGTTTTTTTTCGCATTGTACAAGTCTGTTACGTCAATAGCAATCATGTGAATGTTGCCGCTGTCTAGATTCTCTAATGGATCAGACGACCATGCCGGATAGATATAATTATAGTTAACACCATCGTCATTTGATGAATCAGGTTTCAAAAAAGGCAACATCATAAAATCAAGATTAATGCCGTCTGCCAAATCGTAAACGTTGCCTTCAACATAATTTATTCCTTGATCGTATAATCTGCAAAGTTCATTGCTTGCCTCATCAAGAACATTTATTTGATGTCCAAAAATAGACATGTTAAATGCATGAAGCAAACTAGAACCATTCGTAATCCACTGAGTCGTAGGATCAATACCTCGCTCATTAAATAAATCATTGCTGTTACTATACGCTTCATCGCCGGTAAGCCCTAAATGTCTATTGAGCATAGCGTACAAATTATAATCTTCACCATCGTAACTCTGATCAACCAATTTAACGCCGTAAAGTTCTATCAAAGTCGTGTCTGACAAAACAACTGGCGACGCTAAAAAGATCATCAAAACGCATAATAAAAGTTGTTTCAACTTTTTCATACTACTCTCCTTTCTAAAATTGTTAAACAAAGCGACAACGCGCCGCTTCAATAGTTAATTATCAATCAAATATTGCGCCAGAAAAAGCAAATTTATAAAAGTTTATGCAAGTTGCTCAAAAATATAAACATTCGAGCGCATAAGAAATTTGAAAAATTTTACTAATTTTCCGTAAGTTAAATTTGATACTCTAGCGCGTATTTTTTTGATCTAAAATAGTAAACACACTGCTTTAATACGCAACACTTTTAAACAACTCGTTATTTGAATTTTGGTTTGAGCCGCCGGTTCGTTTTGTTTTGAAGTCGGCTTTTTGCTCTTATATCGGCAAAATTCATTGTAAAAGTTGCTTCATACTGGCAAATCTAATGAGGAATTTTCAAAAAACTCAATTCAGTTTTATAGAGTTTTAGTGATATTGAACGCAACTATTCGGCTGGCAGGCGACATTTCTTTTCATTGAAATGTCGCCTACCAGATTGAATATTATCAAGCGTCATAATAGTTTCAGTTTTCTTAATTTTTCCAAAGTCCGTGTTTGTTGCAATATTCTCTTGCGACGACAGGCTGGTTAGGATCGATTTTGAAAACTGCTTTTGGTTCAATATTGGGTTTTAATTGAACTCGTTGGAATTTATCGTTCTGTTGAATTTCTATCCAAGTTATATAGTGAGCGTCTTCCATCGGGTGGACAACGCTACCGACTTGAACCGTTGCGGTATCTCCATCGATTTTGACATCTGGAATATGTTTTTCTTTTGCGGCGTCAACCGTATTTTCGGTTTTCAGCGACATCTCTTTATTGCAACAAGACAACTTGCCACCGCCAGTTGTAACGACTTCTACAATATTTCCGCACAATTCGCAAACGTAAATTTCGTTTAATTTCGTCATTTTTTTCAATTTTAGGGTTAAGGGTTTTTTTTGCGATTTTGTTCAAATCGCGTTTTATTGTTCACGCAAAAAAAATTGTCGAATAATTTTCAAAGCGAAAGAAAACAAATTTTAATTGAAATATTCTTACGCCAATTCTCGAATCCTCAAGAACGAACAATTTCGGAATTATATTTAACAATTTCCAAAAGACAAGTACGCTACAATATTTTTCTTGATTTTAGAGTATGTAGAAAATATGTAATCATGTTACGCAGTAGTTGTCCGTCAGTAGGCGGTAATTGATCTGGTAGGCGACCTTTCGCCGAAAGGTCGCGTTGCCGAAGGCAACGATAAAATGGATTCGACAATAATTAAAATCAATTTAACTTTACCGTCGGCTAACGCCGACG
>JAITAZ010000051.1 GCA_031283825.1 Planctomycetaceae bacterium
GAAATTCAAGACCGCCCAGAAAATTTTTTAATTTTCTTCTAAACGCCGAAAATTCGGAATTAACAGAATATTTTAACAAAGAAAATTTGTAACCGTTCACGGATTTTTAAACATGGATAATCACAGAAAAAACAAATGATGGTTTGCAAATAAAAAATAAACGTAACCGTTATTTTGTAGGGTATTTTGTTTGGATTATCCCAATTTTTAAGCTTAACAAAGCGCTAGTGATTGCCGCAATAATCAAACCGTTGTCCGAATCTAACTATTTTTTTTATCAACCTTATTCCATATCTAATCGCTTGCTCCACTTCCCATAGTTTGACCGATTCATTGGGCTTGTGTTGGTCATAATATCCACACGACAAATTCACCGCCGCAATATCCAGAGCTGGGGCAATTATCGAAATGTCAGAGAAAGTTCCGCATTGCTCTTCGTAGTATTCGGAGACAACAATTTCATAAAAATACTCGTTTTCACAATTGTAAAAGACTGCATCATTTTTGCCTTTTCGGTCGAATTCAATTATCGCCAACCAATTGTTATCCTCGTTACGGAAGTCATGGGCAAATTCTTTCGCCCCAATTCCTCCCGACTCTTCCTTATCACAGTATAAAACAGGACAATCTAGCTTCGTTAATATCTCTTCGATAATATAACAACCTACTCTATCGTCTGCCCCGATCCCACGTCCAACTACGCTATAATCAGATTGCCACGTTAATGTCGATGTTCTGATTTGATCTGGACGTAACGACGAATCCCAGACAGTATCAATATGAGCAACAAGCAAAACCGGCAAAGCCCCTTTGCAAAATTTGTAGTTGCAATCGCTCGCCATCCCGACTCTCTTTCGAATCACATCCGCCGGATGAGTTAACCAGCTTAATAGTTTTTTTGTATTCATTTTTTTCCTTCCGACAATCCAGACATAAAAAAATCGTAACCGTTCACGGTTTTTTCTTTTTTTATCGAAAAATTAAAACGTGAATAGTTACAAATTACCCAATGTAGAGACGCAATGCCTTGCATCTCATTGTTCGATCAAAATATCTCCCGATAGAGACGCAATGCCTTGCATCTCATTGTTCGATCAAAAGATCACCGATGAGACGCAAAGCATTGCGTCTCTACATTGGGTTTAGCAATTCAAATCAGAATTTAAAAATCCGTGAACGGTTACAAAAAATCCGATTCAGCAAAAGATACCGAATCGGATTCATTGGGCGCAGATGGATTCGAACCATCGACCTCAGCCTTATCAGGGCTGCGCTCTAACCAAACTGAGCTATGCGCCCGAAAGATTGTAAACGTTATTCGTTTTCTAAACATTCTAAACAGAATTATAAAGTAAAAGAATCCCGCAAAAGTTTCAATAGTTTACACCAAAAAATAATCTTGACAACGGGGGGTTAAACGAATATTCAGAGAACTGTCAAAACAATATGTTATAAACAATTATAAAAATCGTTTTCATAATCATTCAGTAGAATTTTTGTACAAATATTAGGTATATTTTTTACAAACCTCGTTTTCAATCTACTTTTTTTCCTAACAAACAAACCTAATATCTGTACAAAAATTCCACTGAAATATTACAAAAATTGGTAACATATCACTTGAGGGAATCTCTAATAATTCAAATTTCTACAAATTTATACGAATAATTTATTTTTCACAGTTTTATAAATGATCTGTATATTGTGTCCCCCTATTTATTTTTTTGATTTATGCGTTATCATATTCGCCCTAATTTTTTTGTAATATTTTAGCAGAATATTTGTAAAGTTTTTTTAAGGAATAAAAGAGACAACATTGCCGAAATCAGAAATTAACAACTCAAAAAACAACTTTGAGGCTTTTCCAATAAAACCCTAAACCGATAATTCCTTTTGTTTATCAAAAAATATTTTCGCTGAAATATTCCAATTTCGTAAAAGGTTTAACATATCGCGTCTTAAATGTAATTTGTACTATTTTCAGAACTTAAACAGGCAGCGATAACCGAAACTTAATGTGCGAATAGTTTAAAAACCCTAAAAACAAATTTAAATTTATGTCGAAAATTTTGACGCAAGATAAACTGAAAGAAATAATTTCAACCCTTATTTCTGACAGTAAACGTGTGGTTGCTCCAGTTTCTACAGCAGGCAAATACTTTTACCGCGAAGTTTCTAATTCTAACGAGGCAATTTTTAATTCTGTAATCAAGCCGACTAATTCTATCAAAGAGTTCTTCTTTCCACAGCACGAGAAAATTTGCAATTATTGCTATAGCGGCAAAGAATTGATCGTGTCAGACGCAGAATTATTTGAAAGCGAACAAATAATTTTTGGTTCTCGACCATGCGAAGCAGCGGCACTTCCAGTTTTAGACAAAGTATTTAGCTGGGATTTTCAAGACCGGTTTTTTCAACGACGCCGCAAACAAACAACCGTTATTACATTAGCTTGCGTGCCAGACGACTTTTGTTTTTGTACGTCTGTAGGACTATCCGCCGACAACAATTCTGGCGCAGACGCAATGCTAATTCCAATCGGAAATAACGAATTTGAAGTTCGACTGTTTACAGAAAAAGGAAAGCTAATTTTCAACGACAAAATAATTGAATCGGAAAAATCCGGCGATGTATCCGATTCGCCAAAAATAAAATTTGATGCCAACACGGTACAAAATTATTTGTCAGAACATTTCGGAGACGACGTCTTTGATCGTTTGAGTATTAAATGTCTTGGTTGCGGCGCATGTACGTATGTTTGCCCAACATGCCATTGCTTTGACATCGCAGACGAAGGCGGCGCAAGTTGCGGAAATAGAGTGAAAAATTGGGATTCATGTCAATTCGCTTTTTTTACTCATCATGCGTCTGGACATAATCCGCGAGGAAATCAATCAGCAAGGCAAAGAAACAGAATACAACATAAGTTCAGAATTTATCCAGATAAATTTGGTTCAATTCTGTGTACAGGTTGCGGTAACTGCGCAAGAGAATGTTCGGTCTCGTTAGGAGTTCTACCATACGTAGAGTTGTTAGAAAAAAAATCAAAGTCAGTCGAAAAATCTAAAGAATCGTAACAAAAATAGTAACCGTTCACGGGTTTTTAAATTCGGATTTGAATTACTAAACCCAATGTAGAGACGCAATGCTTTGCGTCTCTATCGGTGATCTTTTGATCGAACAATAGAGACGCAAGGCATTGCG
>JAITAZ010000091.1 GCA_031283825.1 Planctomycetaceae bacterium
AAAGAAATATTCGATAAACTTCTCCCCGAAGATTATCTGACTTGTCTATCCGAAGACGAACTCGGCGTAATCTGGATCGGAACTCGTCAAAACGGATTCATGCTTGCCGACTCTCAAACAGGTAAACAATTTATCGGTTCTAAACAGCAATTAGGTCTGCCCGATATTTTCGTAACGAAAATTCTACCGCTTGATAACGGCGATTACTTGCTCGGTTTTAACGGCGGCGGAATCGTTAAATCGACGAAATCGCTCAATCTGATTGATCGAAAATCTGCCGAAACGAAATTTAACAAAGACAAAATATTTTCCGTTGCGCAAAATGATTTTCCTCAATTTCCCTCAAAAATTAAGCCTCCGACAATTGACGAACTCAAGCAGATGCAAACGCAGATAAAAAATCTCAAAAAGCCTTTGCCCAAAATTTACGCGACCAACTACGGCGAAGATTGGAAAACACAAGGCGATTGGGTCGGACATTATGGACGACTTGCAGCGTTATTGTGCGGAACAATCGCACCGATGGATCACTTTTATTCAAATTTGACGTATGTTGATATCAACGGTTTTATCGGCATAAATGCTAAACGCGACGACACTATCCGGCGTTGGGTAAATGATATTTATACTGATAATCCAAAAACATTATATTCGCCGCTTAACGGTTATCGACGCCAAGCCGAATGGGACGATCACGGCGAAACATATCCGATAACACAAGATGGTCCAGGCATGTGGAGCTTTATTAAAATTGAACCCAAAGGGACATTTCTTGTTGATATGTATTTTTTTAACAAAGATGGTCATAACGGTAACAACCGGCTACGAGATTATACTATCGAAGTTTATAACACAACAGAAAATTGGAAAAACTTCAATGACAGACATAAATTAGCAATATTGGGAGAAAAGTTTGTACGCGAAAATAAGCCGTTGTTGAAAACAAGAGTACGCGATTTTTGGGGAGGCATCCACAAGAGTTTTTATGTCAAAGGCGAAACAAATTACCTTGTTAGAATAAATCGCAATTACAGTTTTAATACAATTGTTTCCTCTTTTACGGTTGATAGAATTTCTGGTAACTTGATGGTAACAGAAAAGAATGGTTTACTACCCGGCACTATGAGTATTATAAAATATTCGCCGATTGAAATACCGGATGAATTTATTTCACCGCTTGCAGTTGAAGCTGCTGAATTGTGGAACAAAACTAACGAGGTTCAAGATCGACTTAATGGTTATACTCTACAAAGACGAATGCGTATAACCGCATTAAGAGCCGCAATCGAAGCGTCGCCCAAAGATACTCCAATTGAACATTACGACGTTGCATTGGAAAAAACATTACGCTGGAGATTAAATCAATGGAATCCAGAAATGCGAAAAGAATTTCAAGAAACAATGGAAAAAGCCTGGAAAAAATTAGGTAAAATGAGTCCCGATTACATACGCTATCAAGAAGAACAATTAAAAAAACGAAAAGATGGAACTTGGAAAAGTCAATGGAAAGAAATTATGAAAGAATAAAATCGTATTGAAAATTTAATAACGCATAGCAACACAAATAATACAAATACACAAATAATTATAAAAATTAAAAACCGACAAGCGGTTTACAATTCCAGTTATATTTTGGAAAGGAAATTAAAATGAAAAATTATAAAAATCTTTTTTTGCTTTTTGTTTTGTTGACAATAGTCAACTGTAATGTCGTCCATGGCGAAGACGAAAACGTTGATAGCGGAACATGCGTAATAACAATTGCAGATGGCATAGGTTATTGTCGGTCTCCGATATACGGTGAAAATGGTAACGAACCCGATGCCGATCTTGGAATCGAGGAAGCATTCGAAGTTGGTTTTTGTGCGTGGATCGATGATCCCTCAATACATGCAGAGATAATGGATGGAACTTGCAAATGGACAATTAAAGCCGTAATTGTTGAACGCTGGAATGAAGAAACCCAAAAATACGACACAAAAAAATATGAAAATTCTACCGATTTAGAAAAATCACCCGATACGCCATTATTTCTCGAACCTAAAATTGGCGAAAAAATATTATCTTCACATCCGTATTGGAAATTCAAAAACAATGGAAAAAACGACGGTTCATGGTTCGCCGTACATGGTCAATGGTGGATCAGTTTTGACATAGAAATTAAAGGAACTCGTAAAGATAATAACGGATTTGTTCAAATGCGAAGAAATGAACCCCGATTTCTGCCCACAAAACCTATAAAACCGCTTGGCAAATATTAACAGGAAAAACTGTTATATCATTAAATCTCGCTACTAAATCAAATGATAGTATTTACACTACTATTAAAAATGAAATCGAAAATGGGAACTATGTTTGCATGGGAACTAAACAACAATTGTCTAATGTAATTATAACGACGACAGGTCTTGTGGGACATCCCTTTGAAGGTGTATATTAATTGTTTTAATGATTTTGGTATTTGCGGTTTACTTTTTTTTGTTATAATTTTGTTGTTGTGTGTGTTTTTTTATAAATTTTCTTTTTTATCCAATTAATTGAAAGGAGTCGAGCATGGGTATGTATGACAGGATATTTGAACGTTACGAGACAAAAGGAACCTTTGCCGTTCTTGTTCGTACGGTTCTTCAACGTCTTATGCCGTCAGATAAGTTGAATCAGGTATTTGAGGAATCTCGGAATAAACAATATCATCGTACATTGGCTTTTTCTACTTGTATGGAGATCATGTTTGGCGTTGTGCTTGGCACGCATCAATCGGTCAACGATTCCTATCTGGATATTCAAGATGAGGTACCGGTATCTTTAAAGTCTGTTTACAATAAACTTAACAGTACCGATCCTGAGATAACTACGGCGCTTATTCGCTATAGTGTTGAACAACTTATGCCTATTCAGAAGCATCTTTTGAAGGGTGAGCCTAAGTTGTTGCCTGGTTATCCGATACGTATTATTGACGGTAATCATTTGAGCGGGACGGAGCATCGTATTGAAGAGACTCGAGCGAATACGGCGTCTCCTTTGCCTGGTTTTACGCTTGCAATTCTTGATCCTGATAATCGTATGATAATAGCTTCAATTCCTTGTGAGGATGGTCATGCCCAGGAGCGTTCATTGACATCTCAAATACTGGAACGCGTTTGCAAAGGCGAACTCTGGATAGCAGATCGTAATTTTACGACTATAGATATAATGTCTGGAATATCTGCAAAAGGCGGATTCTTTTTGATGCGTCAACATGGTTCTCTTAAAAATTGGCGTCGAGTTGGTAGAAAAGAGAAGTATGTTGGCAAGACTGATACTGGCAAGGTTTATCAACAGAACATTATTGTTACGAAAACTAAAACTGGCGAGGAGCATGAGATGCGACGTATTCGTATAGTGTTGAATACACCGACACAAGATGGCGATACAGAAATAGTGTTGTTTACCAATTTGGACATTTCAGTTGATTCTGTTCGCTGTAGTGAGTTGTATCGCGAGCGTTGGAGTATTGAGTCTGCCTTTGGCGAGATGACGTCTTGTTTATCGTGTGAGATTCATACGCTTGGTTATCCTAAGGCGGCGTTACTTGCCTTTGCGTTGGCTGTAATAGTTTACAATGCCGTAGCAGTAGTGAAAGGTGCGATTTTGGCGGCTCATGGTAAAGAGTTGATGGAGAATTTATCTTGGTATTTTGTTTACATGCGGGTTCGAGGAATTTGGGACGGCATGGAGATAGCGATTCCTTTCGAGTATTGGTCAGAACGATTTGACAATAAACCGCCGAAACAATTTGCAATGTATTTGAAATCTCTAGCTGAAAGAGTTGATATTAGTAAATATCAAAAAAAACAGCGAGGCATAAAGAAAAAAGTAAAAAAGAAATCAGACCCCAAAGTAAATCACGTATCCACCTACCAAATATTAAAAAACAGAAAAAATAACAAAAAATAAAT
>JAITAZ010000135.1 GCA_031283825.1 Planctomycetaceae bacterium
AAACGACGAAATAAAAGATTGCGTAATAACGGGAACGTTCCCGCCGTTCTTTATGGTCATAAACAAGAAGTCCAAAGTTTGACACTGTCCGCCGACGAATTGACGACAGTCGTTAAACACGGAAACCGATTCGTCGAACTCACCGGAGACGTCGCCGAAAAAGCATTTATAAAAGACGTACAATGGAACACTTGGGGAAATCGCATACTACACGTCGATTTCGCAAGAGTAAGCGAACACGAAAAAATCCACGTTACAGTCCCGCTCGAATTACGCGGCGAATCGCCCGGAACAAAAGAAGGCGGAGTCGTTAAACATGTCTTACACCAAATCGAACTCGAATGCGAAGCCGCATCATTGCCGGAACATATAATTGTCAACATAAATCATCTCGCATTCAATCAGACTATTCACATCGCAGATATCGAATTGCCCGAAGGCGTAAAATCGTTGCTCGAATCCTCGACCGTAATCGTAACTTGCAACTTGCCGGTCGAAGTCTCCGAAGACGAAACAAAAACAACAGAAGGCGCAGAACCCGAAGTTATCGGACGAAAAAAATCAGAAGAAGATTCAACCGAAGAATAATTTCAAATTGTTCGCACTCGAATTTTCAATTAAATCCGCCGGTTGACCAATTGGAAAACCGGCATTTACATATTCGCGTCGCCAAATTCATAAAAACGAATTCGCATACTTGCAATGAAATTAGTTGTCGGACTTGGCAATCCCGGAGTTAAATATCGTCAAACTCGGCACAATGTAGGTTATCTTGTGCTTTCAGAGTTAGTTTCGCGTTATTCCGGTTGCTCGCCGAAATCGAAATTTCACGGCGACTTCGTTGATGTTAGAGATAAAAAAGGCGATACAGTCCTTTTACTCTGCCCAACAACTTACATGAATCGAAGCGGATTAAGTGTCGCCGAAGCCGTCAGATTTTACAAAATTCCGCTCGAAAACGTGCTGATCGTTTGCGACGACTTAAATCTTCCTTTTACGAAATTACGATTTCGCAGCGAAGGAAGCAGCGGCGGACAAAAAGGTCTAGCCGATATTTTACAAACGCTCGGAACAGAAAAAATATCGCGGCTTCGATTCGGTATCGGCGAACCGCCCGCAAGAATCGACGCGGCTGATTACGTGCTGATGAATTTCACCGAAAAAGAACAACCGAATTTATTGATCGCCCTAAAAGAATCCGCAGACGCAGTACAATATTGGATCGATTGCGGAATCATAGAATCAATGAATAAATATAACGGTAAATCGTAATTGTTAATTTTCGTTACAAAAAATAATCGCTCGCAAAAAAACAATTGAAAACTTAAACGAAAATTAATTTCACGCGAATTAAATAGACAATTTATGTTGTCTGTAAATTCGCATAAAGTATTGTGTGTATTGTAGAACAAAACGCGATTTCAAAATTTGTCGTCCGAATTGGAATAGTCTGAATGGTCGATAGAATTAAATTGCGGATTGTTAAATTTAACCTTAAAAGAAGTATAAACTCGATTTTTATTCGAACCAAAACCCGATTATGGTACAAAACGTTTACGAAGGGTTGTTTATTCTCGATTCCGATCTTTATGCCAAAGCGCCCGACGAGGTAGCCGGACAAATTTCGACAATAGTTGAACAAGCGACAGGCGAAGTCTTACTAAGCAGACTTTGGGATGAACGCAAATTAGCGTATCCAATTAAAGGACACAAAAGAGGTACGTACTGGCTCGCGTACTTCAGTCTTGACCCGCTAAAAGTCAAAGAACTAACAAGACAATTTCAATTAAACGGCAACGTTATACGTTTTCTAATTCTAAAAGTAGATCGACGATTAGTTGATATGCTAGTCGAACACGCACGCGCAGGACATCTGTTCGCCGGAGAACACTCAGAAATAGAAGACGTAAAAATCGATTCAGGAATCGATAACTTCGCCATAAACGCAGAAGATGACGACGACGAAACACCTGATACGTTATAAATACTCGCGCTGAAAATTCAGCTAGAGTCGCCGAAATTCATTTTACGAGTTGTATAAGACAGCAAAATTTAACGCCGAAGGAGGCTTTAATGTCGAAACGTCGAATTGCAATTCAGCTTGAGCTTAATCATCCGCACGATTTATTATCACGGCGTTTTTTGTTCGACGTCGAATTGTTCGGAAATATGCTAGAGCATCAAGAAGATGCAAAAATCGTTCGCTATATTGATCTTACCTCGCTTGAAAATACCTCGCCGACAATAATCGACGAGAACTTGCAAGAAACTATAGGCGATTTACATTTTTCAGCAAAAATTAAAGACGGCAGCTACTCAAAGATATTTGTATTTTTTGAGCATCAGTCCAAGAAGATACTACGTTTTTGGCTTCGGATATTGCGTAAACTTTTACAATTTTACGAGCGATACGATTCAGACCCGCAAAACAGAATCAGCGACGGCGAGAATTATCCGTATCCGCTTGTTGTTATCCTTTATCATGGTAAAAATCATTGGGAGGAATTGCTTCAGCTTAAGGACTTGGTATCTTTACCAGAGGGAATGAACCCAAGAGTCTTGTGGTTTCCTGTAATTTTGATAGATTTGTCTCAAAAGACTCCCGAAGAGTTAGACAAATATCACCCTGCTTTACGAGCACTTATTGATTCGTTAGCTTCGTATTCGGCAGGCGTATTAGAAGAAAGCCGTGAACGTATATTTGGTTATTTTAAAGAGATTAAAGAAGACAGCCGAGTATATGGATGGACAAAATCCTTAACAAAATATTTCGGAACGCTTACTCTAATAGGTGAAGACGTTCTCATAGAATCAATTTCAGAAATCCTTAACCCAGAAGGAGCCGAAGAAATGGTAAAATCCACAATAAGAGAATTATACATGGAAGGTATAATGGAAGGAAAAATAGAAGGTTTAATAGAAGGTAGAATTAAAGACGTCCTGAAGTTACTTAAATCTCGTTTTAAACGTATTCCTGCGGCGACGGAGAAAGCGATTCAGTCTTACAGAGATCCGATTGCTTTAGAGTCGCTATTTGAACAAGCGTTAGATTGTGAATCGTTAGCAGAGTTTGAACGAGACCTCGCTCATTTGTAATATTGAATACTTTTAAGGAAATTCTAAAAACTTAAATTTATTTTAAACATTACAGAATTAAAATTTCCTATTGATAAAATAAAATTGTTATTAAATAGTTGTTAAATTTTAAGCGTACAAATTCGAGTCGCGATTTGAGAGTTCCGAATTTTAAATCGTGTTGATTTATTTTTTGACCAATTTAAATTTTTCTTATTTGAACGTTTCGATTGTAGAAATTTTTTTGCAAAAACGATTCGTCAAATTTCAAAAACGAATTAGTTTATTAGTCATCGAAGATACGAGGAGATAGAAAAATGCCAAGTTTTAGCCGTGTGATTTTGGTTGGTAATTTGACCCGTGATCCTGAGTTGCGTCATATTGCGACGGGAACGGCGGTAACGGATATTGGTTTGGCGATAAATGATCGTCGCAAGTTGCCGTCTGGCGAGTGGATTGAAGATGTTACATTTGTTGACATAACGCTTTGGGGTCGAACAGCGGAAGTGGT
>JAITAZ010000343.1 GCA_031283825.1 Planctomycetaceae bacterium
AAAAAGAATTACCAAAAAAATCTTTTCTTTATTAGTCATAATTAGTGCATTCCGCTGATATATTTCCTTGTTGAATTATTGTAACAAAAAATTATTCGTTACAAATATTCGCCTATTCACTAAAAACTCCGTTGTCATTTCAGGGCTTATGAATTTTTCTCTTGTGCGTGAACGGTTACCAAATTATACTATGTTACATTGCCTACTTGATTGATGATTATTTATCAACTGAATAGTTATGATTCATTTAACAAATTATATTCTTTCTCTCCCGAAAATTGATCTAAACCGGCACGTCAACGGTTTCTATGATTCGCTCGATTAACGCTTCTGCGTTTTGGCGTTGACTTCCGTGAGCGTAACTATTTGGGATAATTCGATGTGCAAGAACAGAAACTGCTAACTCTTTTACGTCGTCAGGAACTACAAACTCGCGTCCTTCTATCAACGCGAAAGTCTGCGCCGCTCGACTCAACGCAATTGCTCCTCGCGTACTTACTCCGACTAATAATTCATCGCTTCTTCGTGTTGTTTCGACTATGTCTAAAATGTAGCTGTTAATTGCGTCATCTACTCTTACTCCCGCGACAGCATGTTGAATTTCCATGATTTGCTCGCACGATAAAACCGCCCGCAATTTATCAATCGGATGAGAAGTCTGATGCGATCTCAATACGTTCAATTCGCTCTCGCGATCAGGATAACCAACAGAAATCCGCAACAAAAAACGATCAAGCTGACTCTCCGGCAATGGATACGTTCCCTCGTACTCCATCGGATTCTCCGTTGCAATCACCATAAACGGCGCAGGCAACGGATGAGTTATTCCGTCTATCGAAACCTGATGCTCATTCATCGCCTCAAGCATCGCGCTTTGCGTTCTTGGAGTTGTGCGGTTGATTTCGTCTGCCAGCAAAATATTAGTAAATATCGCGCCTTGTGCAAATCGAAATTCATGCGCCGAAGAGTCATATATACTACTGCCGACTATGTCCGCCGGAAGAAGATCCGGCGTAAATTGAATACGGCGAAAATCGCCGGATATACTACGCGCTATCGCCTGCGCTATTAAAGTTTTGCCAACGCCCGGAACGTCTTCAAGCAATACATGCTCCGACGAAAAAAGAGCTACAAGACAATGCCTAATCACCGTTCGCTTGCCAAAAACCGCAAGCGATATGTTAGACTCAAGATTACGAATTAAATCAATATAACCCATATAAATTTTGTTAAATTCGGAATTAATTTTTTATTTTTTAAAACACGGATAATACAAATAGGGAACTTCTAAAAACCTCCTGTAAAATTTATTTTTATTAGGATCGCGGTCGTCTCGACCGCATATTTAGGCGTTTGTCATGCAGGCGGGACGCCCGCGTTCCTAATAAAATTAATTTTTAGAAGTTACCAATAATGATTTGTAAATAATAAATAAACGTAACTGTTCACGGTTTTTTAATTATGAATTATGAATTTCAAAACCGTGAAATATTATCTTTTTTGTTTATTGAAAAGATCACGTTATAAAAATTCTACTGAATATTTACCCAAATTTGCGTTGGATTTTGCATGAAATCATGTATATTTTTTGCTGCTGCGCGACCTGCGCCCATTGCTAGAATAACTGTTGCCGCGCCGGTAACGATATCTCCGCCAGCCCAAACTTTCGGCTTTGTTGTTCTGCCGGTAGATTCGTCTGCGATTATATAGCCCCATTTATTCAAGTTCAGTCCGGTAGTGTTTTTTGTCAATAACGGATTCGCTAACGCGCCCGCCGCAATGATTACGCAATCTGTTTCGATTTCAAATTCTGAATTAGGAATTTTAATCGGACGTCTTCTGCCGGAAGCGTCGGGTTCGCCTAGTTCCATTTTATCGCAAATCATTGACTTGATTCTGCCTTTATCATTGCCGATATATTTAATTGGATTGGTCAAAAACAAAAATTCGATTCCTTCCTCTTCGGCATGATGAATTTCTTCTCCTCGTGCGGGCAATTCTGCTCGTGAGCGTCTGTACACGATTTTTACTGAATCAGCGCCGAGTCTCATTGCGCTTCTTGCCGCGTCCATTGCAACATTCCCGCCGCCAATCACGCAGACATTTTTACCGCGAACAATCGGAGTATCGTAATTCGGGAAATTGTACGCTTTCATTAAATTCGATCTTGTCAGATATTCATTCGCCGAATAAACTCCGCTTAAATCTTCTCCTTCGACTCCAAGAAACATAGGCAATCCCGCGCCGACTCCGATATATACTACGTCGAAATTATCTTCATTTAGTAATTCGTCAACTGTAATTGTTTTGCCGATAACTTGGTTCAGCTCAATATTGACGCCTAATTTTATCAGGTAATTTATTTCGTTTTCGACAATTGATTTCGGCAGACGAAATTCAGGGATGCCGTACATTAAAACTCCTCCGGCTTTGTGAAATGCTTCGAAAATGGTTACGTCGTAGCCTAGCATGACGAGGTCTCCGGCAACAGTCAAACCTGATGGACCTGCGCCGACGACAGCAATTCTTTTTCCGTTTTTTGGTTGTTTTGTTGGGATTTCGGTTAGATTATTTTCTCTTTCGTAATCAGCGGCGAATCTTTCGCATCGTCCGATTGCTACGGATTCAAATTTTTTGCCGAGAATACATTTCGATTCGCATTGAGTTTCTTGCGGACAAACTCGACCGCATACTGCTGGTAGGGCGTTGGTTTCTTTGATTTTTCTTGCGGCGGCGGCGAAATCGCCATTCTTAATTAGGGTGAGAAACGCCGGAATATTAACATTGACCGGACAACCTTCAACGCATGCAGGTTTCTTACAATTCAAACATCTGGAGGCTTCTGTCTTCGCCATTTCCGGCGTGTAACCGAGTGGTACTTCAAGAAAATTCCTAGCTCTAACTTTCGGATTCTGCTCCGGCATAGGAGTTCTACCCGCTCGTTGAGCCGGTTTATTCTGTATAGGTTTAGTTGGATCGTCTGATATTTGCAAGGGTTTGTAATAGGGGTATTGTTGAATTCGAAATTAAAATAACGCGAATTCAATTTTAGGTTGAAGTTTTAAAATTACGCCGTGAGAGTTAAATATTCGTTACAATTAATGATTTTCTTATCGCAGATAATTTCCAATATCAATCCAAGTTGACACGACAAGGGCGTAAATTTTACTGTAGTTTTCCAAAGAGTAAAGGAATGGGGTCAGATTAAAAAAACTTGGTAATATTTCAGCGGAAAATTTGTTTTTAACTCT
>JAITAZ010000463.1 GCA_031283825.1 Planctomycetaceae bacterium
GAAAATAAATTCGTAACGCGATTTTTTTTCGATGGGTGAAAATTCTAGCGAATTTTTACCCATCGCTATTTTGGGAAACCGCTACGCGGTTTTAATAAAAATTTAATTTTTAGAGATTCCCAATTGTCGAATCCATTTTATTGTTGCCTTCGGCAACGCGACCTTTCGGCGAAAGGTTGCGAACCTACGGTCGCCTAACTGATCTGGGGCAACAAGCGCGTAACATAAATAATTAAAATCCATTCAGATTTATCTACCTACGGTTGCCTGCCTGCTTTGTCATTTAAAAAATAAACTTAAAAATCCAATCCGATCTCATTAAAGAAATTTGACCATAATCTTTTTACGCAATCTGCACTGTCTATTTGTACGCCTTCTACTTTTAGTCCAATTAATCCTAACGACATTGCAAGTCTTGGGTCGCCGTCGGCTTCGATAGTGGCGGGCGTTATTTCTTCCGGCGGAGCAATTAAAAAACCGTCTTCAAATTCATTTATTTTTGCGCCGAACTTACGTAACTCGACGCAAAGTTTTTCAATTCTTCCGGGTTCGCAATGCCGGACATGCGAAATATTAGTAACTCGCGAAGGAGACGTTGCAAATAATGCGCACGTTGCAAATGTTTGTATCGAATCAGTCAAGTCTTCCATGTCAACGGAGATTCCTCGAAGTAATCCGGGGTCTTGTCTAGTTATTCTAACCGACTGATCGACATACTCGATTTTACATCCCATTCGCTGCATACAATGCGTAAATTCTAGTTCTTTTTGGATACTTTTATCATTTAGATTTCTCACCGTAACGCTTCCTCCCGCAATTGCCGCCGCCGCAAATGCATAATTCGCCAACGACGCATCCGACTCAATTTTAAACTCATGCGGACTATACTTAATTCCTCGCGGAATGACGTAAGTTATCCCCTTAGAAAAAAGCAACGTATCATCGCGATGCGATCTAATTGGAACGTCAACGCCGAATTCCCTCATCACGTCGAGCGTCATCAATATATACGGATTGCAACAAAGATGATTCACGAAATGCAACTCAACTTGCGATTCCGCCGCCGCAAGAGGCGAGGCAAGCAAAATCGCACTTGCATAAAGATAAGTCGCCGTTCCCGTCAACGCCGCATAACGAATATTGTTGTCCATCATCGCGTTTATCCCATAACGTTGCGACGACGGACTCCGACCACTACGCCCAACAATACCCTCAATCAAAAGCGGCAACGTATCATAAGAATTTTCACTGCTGACATCCGCGCCAAGTTGATTTAACGAAAAAATCAAATCGCCCATCGGATATTGCTGAATTCGCTTATCACCGTTAATACGATAAATTCCGCGAGAAAACGCAAGCGCAGCAGTTAAAAAATTAGCCGTTAGAATACTGTTGTCAACGTCGATATATTCTTCATCAACAGGAAAAATTCCGCCTTGACCGGCAATTTCAATTCTGCCATGTTTTGAGTCTTGTTTAATTTTCAACCCGATACGCCGAAGCGCGTCAACCATAACTTGCATGTCTTGCGAGTGAAAAGAACCTTCCAAAATCGTATTACCCTCCGCAAGCGCAGCACATATCAACGCACGTTTAGCTATACTTTGAGAACTCGGCGGAGTAAGAACTAAATCTATCGACATAATATTTATTGTTACGTTAATTAAGAGTAATAGGAATCATTCACGCAAAATTCACATTTAAATTGAGAAAAAATTCGACGTAAAAAAACCAATAAACGCTTCAAATATTTTGCGCAAATTACTTGATAAAAACAAAACAACCAGCGAGATTCTGTAACCGTTCACGGTTTTTAAAATTCGGATTTGAATTACTAAACCCAATGTAGAGACGCAATGCTTTGCGTCTCTATCGATAAGCATTGATCGAACAATAGAGACGCAAGGCATTGCGTCTCTACATTTGTTAATTTGTAAATATTCAGTATGTAAACCTTCCACGAAAAATATCACCCGCAACGGTAACGACAATAAATCAGATTAACGCTTTTTATCATATCAATTATCAACGTTAATCTGCTTTATCGTCGGCTACGCCGACGCGACCTTTCGGCGAAAGGTCGCCTACCTGATCGAAGATCGCCTACCTGATCGATGGTCGTCTAACAACTGAATAGTTACAAAAAATTACTATACATTAGCCTGATTATTTTGCGGTTTCTTTATTGTTACGTAAATTAGCAAAATCAATCCGATTGTAATTAAGACAATACTTAGGTTTTGAGCGATTGTTAGTCCGGTGTTGTAAAATGGTTCTTCATCCGTTCTTACGATTTCGATACAGAATCTTACGCTTCCGTAAAGAATTAAGAACGCGGCGGTAACAGCGCCTTTGCGGAATTTAAACCAGTTGATTTTCCCTAGCGTCAGCAAGATTCCGCATAGAGTAAACGCCAAAATGGAACTATAAATTTGCGTCGGATGCACCGGCAAAACGCCCGAATAAATAGGCAACGCAGAGTAGGTTAATTTTTCCTCCGGATTGTTTTTGTCGTGTAATTCAAATTGAATCGTTTTATTGGGATTTTCTTTTTGGAAGTAATGGACAATTTTGAAAATGTCGGTAGTTGTTCTTGCATAGTAAAATTCTAGTTTGTCCTTTGAATTGTAACCGCTAATGTTATTGAGTCGTAAACCGGCTTTAAGATTATCGGTATTTTCGGCGTTATTTTCTAGCAAAATTTTGTCAAGAACTAATTGTTTTTTATCGCGTGCAAGATCGTGATCTCGATTATGTTCGTTAGCGAGTTCGTTAGCGTGATCGTGATTGAGATTATGATTGAGATCGTGATTTATTTGATCAGAATTTGCGCCGCAACATGGGATTGATTTTTTCTTTTCTCCTAGTTGAATGAATTTTAATCCGCAGTAAGTTGTGTCTCCGCGTTCGATTTGGCAGATGTGCGCGGGGCTTCCTTCAGGGAATGTTACCGCCCAAGGCATCTCGCTTATTGCGCCGAAACAGCAACCGTTTAGGAAACATCCGATTCGACCGATAGCGATTCCGAGCATTACTGTCGGCACGATAATATCTAGGATAACGAGGACGTTATATTTATTCTTTAATGCGAAAATAATTCCTCCGAGCGCACCGCCGATAATTCCTCCGATAACGACTAATCCTCCGTTTGCGATATTGACAATATTATATAGAGTAGGCAAGAGTTGTAATTTGCCGTTGAGTAGTACGATCATATCTTGACGGTATTCGATGACATAAAAAATTCGCGTTCCGATAATTCCGCAGATAGTTACCCAGAATCCGAGTGAGATAATAATATCGGCGGTGAATCCGCGACTTGAACCGAGCCATGCGGCGAGTCCGATTGCCGATAGAATTGCAAACAAGAGACAAACTCCGTAACCGCGAATAGGAAATCCTTGAGATTCAAGAATATTAGGAGCTATTCCGACCAAAACGAATCCAATGACAACCGCCAGTAGTAAATAGCTTATCAATTCGCCATCGACTTTACGTATTGTAGCGAGTCGCCAGATCGCTGCGGCTAAAATAAAAATAGAAAATATCGCCAATACAATACCGAATCCGAATACAGGAATCCCGTTTAATGTCGGAGGAATATAAAATAGCGTTTGTCTCATTTTTTGTTAATTTGTAGATAAATATGTTAAGTTTAATCGAATAATAAATTATTGTAACGAAAATTATTTTGAATAATAAATTGGCTTGATATTATACCTAGCACTTTGTTAAGCTTAAAAATTGGGATGCCCCAAACAAAATACCCTACAAAATAATGGTAACCGTTCACACGCACGGGCAAAAAATCCTACGCCCTGAAAGGGCAACGGAGTTTTAACCCACCGCAACGCGGTGGGTTAAAATGCCCCCAAACGGATCGCCCTGAAAGGGCAGCGGAAAAAAATTATTACGAATATTCGTTACAA
>JAITAZ010000508.1 GCA_031283825.1 Planctomycetaceae bacterium
TTTTAAAAGAATAATCTAACTTGAAATCTGATTTTAGCGTCTCGATAGATAAATAAATTTCCGCTGAAACATTACAATTAACAATAAATCTAAACCCAAAATGAAATCCGGTAGAAAGACTGTTTTACACATTAACCGCGAATTAAGTTGGCTGAATTTCAACGAGCGCGTGCTTCTTGAAGCCGACGATCCAACTGTTCCTCTGCTTGAGCGGCTTACGTTTCTTGGAATTTTTTCTAATAATCTTGATGAATTTTATCGAGTTCGAGTCGCAATGCTAAAACGTATCGTAAATATCAGCGACACCGTTGACGGAATCAAATTAGATTACGATCCAATAAAAATTCTAAAAGAAATTCATAAACGAACCGTCGCCCAACGCCACACCGCCGACGAAATTTACAATAATATCTGCAACGATCTCGCAAAAGATAATATCTGCATTATCGACGAAACAAAATTAAACGACGAACAAGGAATTTTCGTTCGGCAATATTTCAAAGAAACCGTGCGCCAATATTTGTTCCCGATAATGCTTGACCGGTTTCACAATTTTTCTAATTTACGCGACAACTCAACCTACATGGTAATCGACCTAACACACAAAGCAAATCCTACGGCTGAAAATCTTGCTCTTATCGAAATACCTACGGAACATCTGCCTAGATTTGTCGTCCTGCCTCAAGGTCAAGATAAACGATTTTACGTTATGTACGTTGACGACGTAATCAGATATTGTCTCGACGATATTTTTGCCGTTCTGGGATTCATCAAGTACAAAGGCTACGCGATCAAATTCACCCGCGACGCCGAATTGGATATCGATAGCGACGTCTCAAAAAGTTTTTTAGAAGCCGTAAGCGATAGCTTAAAACAACGAAGTCGCGGAGATACAGTAAGATTCATTTACGATTCAAAATTGCCGAGAAATCTGTTGTCGAGTCTGCTGAAAAAATTCGGCATCAAAAAACGCGACTCACTAGAAAAAGGCGGACGATACAACAACACACGAGATTTAATGTATTTCCCGCAAAATTTAGGCTCAAAAAAGATGCGATACGAAACTATTCAACCGCTTGAAGTCTCTGAATTTTCCTCGAATCAATCTATGCTTGATGCGATTCGCGAGAAAGATATACTTTTGCATTATCCGTATCAACCTTTTCAATATATTATTGATCTGTTGCGAGAGGCGTCGATTGATCCGGCGGTGCGGGCAATTAAGATGACAATTTATCGTGCGGCGAAAAATTCGGCAATTGTAAACGCTTTGATAAACGCGGCAAGAAACGGTAAAGAAGTTATCGTGTTTGTAGAATTTCAAGCAAGATTCGACGAAGCCGCAAATATAAGATGGGCAGCAAGAATGCAAGAAGAAGGCATTCGGATTTTACCAAGCATTCCGGGAATGAAAGTACATTGTAAAATGATTCTAATTCGTCGAAAAGAAAACGGCGTGAATGTCTATTATACTGCAATCGGAACAGGGAATCCGAATGAAATCACAACAAGAATCTATTGCGACGAACAATTGCTGACCGCCGATAAAACAATCACCGCCGACGTAAATAAAGTATTTCATTTGCTCGACGACAGAAAATTTCAAGTGCCGAAATTTAAACAAATTATTGTCTCGCCGTTTGGCACGCGAAAGTTTTTTCTTGACAAAATCAACAAAGAAATAAAAAACGCAAAAAAAGGAAAACCGTCATGGATGATTTTAAAAATGAATAACTTGGTTGACAAAAAAATTATCAAGCGTCTTTACGAGGCGAGTTCGGCGGGAGTGAAAATTGATTTGATCGTTAGAGGAATTTGCACGTTGGCGCCGGGAATACCGCATCACAGCGAAAATATAAGAGCAGTAAGAATCGTTGATCGTTTTTTGGAACATTCGCGAATTTTTGTTTTTTGTAACAATAATGAGCCGGAATATTTTATTGGTTCTGCCGATTGGATGGAACGAAATCTTGACTACAGGTTTGAAGTAATTACGCCAATAAAAGACCCGAATCTGCAAAAAGATTTGTGGGAATTATTGCAACGCCAACTTGCAGACAACGTAAAAGCCCGTATAATTAGCGCAAACCACCCAAACGAAAAAATCCGCCTAATCAAAGGAAAACCTAAAATCGATGCACAAGTCGAGTTTTACCTATATCTCAAAAACAAAACGCAAATTCAGGAAATAAAATAAAAAACGTTACGCAAAAACAACAAATCTGCTGTTAAGTCAATGAGTTATGTCAATAAATAACTTGGGAGGTTTTCATAAAATAATCAATAAAACAAGTTAAAATCGGATACGCTATTAAAAATAATTAGAAAAAATAGAAAAAAGAGGTAAAATTTTCTATCTGCCCTATTGATCTTTTCAGAAAAATAGGATAAACTACTACAAGCGTTGAGTGAATTTATATAATTTGCGAATGCACGGCTAATGGTAATAAAGCAGATTTTGATCTCGATGTAAATTACGTCCGCCAGAATATGTACCGCCAGAGAATCCCGATTTACCAGACGACGGTACAGGAAACGGAACTGTAACTGATACAGTAGCCGAGATTGGAACAGGAGCTTGATTATTGTTTTATTGAGTGTTAAAAATTATGTAACCGTTCACGCACAAGAGAAAAATTTTCTACGCTCCGACGAGGTAGCAGAATTATAGCCCACTGCATCGCGGTGGGTTAAAACTACGGTGATTGAAATGTATGTAGGTTTTCAACAGTCGTGCGTTTATTTTTTTGATAAGCGTCGATTTTTTCGAGTTGTTGTTCGCTCGTTGCAAAACCGATTTTTTAGTTGAACAAAACAAATCCAAATTAAAATTAGGAGATAAAAAATGAAGAACATTTTTGTTTTAGCCTTTGCGGTTTGCCTTATGATTTCGTTGACAGGTTGCGATGATACGGGAACGACGGATTCCGCCGCAACAACCGATACGTCGCCGACGGTCAATAGCAATCCGTTGATAAACACAAGTCCAATAATTAGCACGCCCGTTGACGACTCAACAACTGACGACTCAACAACCGATGACTCAACAACCGACGACTCAACAACAGATGACTCAACAACCGACGACTCAACAACCGACGACTCAACAACTGGCGACTCAACAACCGATAACTCGGCAACCGACGCCAATGAAAACAGTGAAGCCGCTGAAAATTTGATTAACAGAGAATTTGGTAATGATCTTGACTCGATTGACAATATTCTTGATTTGCTTCAGCCAAGATAAGCGGGATCAATTATCAAAATAATGTTAATCGCGTTAATATTAATTTGTCAGATTATGCGTTAATAATTGAATTACGTTAATCCGTTAAAACGGGTTTACTTATTTGGCAACCTTTTTTTACGGATTTTATATTAAAGTAATTTACGATTATTAACCTAATTAAATTGGAGATTTAAAATGAAAAAAATAATTATATTGCTATTGATGACGTTTTGTTTATTTCCGTTTTTTCTTGGCTGCGATGATAGCGGCAGTTCAAGCGGCGGAACGACAACAACATCAGGATCGGAGTCTGCTACTACGTCTCCGATAGTCATTGCCAGACCGGGAACGACTACGGATCCTTATGATGAAGAAACTCTTCCGATCATAGATACCAATGACGACGAAACGGAACAAGGCTCCGAAGACGGAACAAACGACGAAGTTGATACCGGCTCGTCTGATACCGATACAGGATCAAGTACCGATACAAGCACAGGAACAGAAACCTGAACTATACTTGAACGGTAGGGAATCTCTAAAAATTATTTTAAACCACAGAGGACACAGAGAACACAGAGAAAATTTTAATTTGAATTAAAACATAATTTAAATTTATTAAAGTAAAAAATTATGGATTTAAATCAAAATTTAATGTTTTAAAAATATTCTCTCTGTGAACTCTGTGTTCTCTGTGGTTAATAAAAAAACGAGTTTTTAGAAGTTCCCTTTATTGGTTTTGCGTATTTTTAAGAACTATTTTAAAAGGATAAAAGAGACGATGAGGACATGATAGTTTTAAATCAACAATTGAGCGACTCAAGGGACAAAAAAATTACGTCGATAAATATTACATGAATTTTTATTTTTGTCGTTGTTTTTTTGGAATCGTTAGAATCGTTATTATCGTTAGAATCGAATTATTTGTTTTTTGGGGTTGCGGGTTAATCTTTTTTTACCGATTTTGCTGTCGTAGTCGATAAAAAAATGTTTCAAGATTTGCAAAAGTTGAACCTAAAAATCTAAATTGAAGTTATACTATATACAGTTTTATTACACGTCCGACCAACATAAACAACCTTGATCGTAAATCACAATTAAAATGCTCAAATTACTTGCAAACCAGTTTCCTATTAACCCCGTAACTTGTGGCACTCGCCATAAAAATTATCATGACATTTCCAATCCCCCCGCTCAAACCCGAAACTGAATCATTAGAAATGACAGCACTTTCGCCGTCTTCTAAAGTATTTGTTGCCGCAACAATCATATTCATCGGCAGCGTCGTTGCAATGATCCACGCTCAAATTCCAGTTGCATCGCTCGCCAACCTCCCAAACGAAGTCGTAGATCAAAATCTGGTTGCCGCACCGCTCCCCGATATAATCTCTTCCGATAACAACAACCCAGACATAGCCGAATTACAACCCGAATTACGAGTCGCCCTCGCAGAACTAAAAAGAGAAAGCTTCGAACCAGACATCGCACTCGGAAACGCAAAATATACGCAAGCATACCCGCAACCAATACTCGAAACCACCATTCCTTCGCCGACGTCTGCGGCTAATATCACCGAACCAACGCCGCTGACTTCGCCAACTCAAAATATTATCTCAAATCCCTCAAACAATGACTCAATAAATAATCAAAAAATAAAATCAATCGACTTCAAACCAATGAGCATTCCCGCAAATCACCAGAATATTTTCAACTCCAACTCAGAAAATAACAACGCCGATTCACGAAAAACCTCAAAACCTACACCAATCGTTACGCCATCAACAGAAGTCTCCGATTCAATGTTGCCGCTAATGCAATTCGCAGAAAATTTGAAATCAATTCAACAATCAGAATCACAACTAAATCCGCTTGATCCAGTTGACCCCTTCCAAAAAGAAACAGAAATGGCAACCATTCAACCAATGTCCCCTGAACTCGTACCACTTTTGCAAGTTAAAAATTAGGGAAGACAAAGAGAACGGCATTATTTGAAATCAAATTATTAAAGACTCAAAAGACAAGATTGGATTTTGAGTCTTTAATTATTTACTCATGTTACGCAGTAGTTGTCCGTCAGTAGGCGTTTATTGATCAGGTAGGCGACCTTTCGCCGTAAGGTCGCGGTGCCGAAGGCAACGATAAAATGGATTCGACAATAATTAAAATCAATTCAGATTTATCGTCGGCTATCGCCGACGCGACCTTTCGGCGAAAGGTCGCCTACCAGATCTGAGACCGACACGACGCAACCAGATCTGGGACCGATGCGACCAGATCTGGGATTATTTTCGGCTAAACCTCTACCATGATTTTCTAACTCTGCTGCTGGGGATTTTTAATATTTGTCTATATTTTACGACCGTTCTTCTTGCAACTTGGATTCCGGCTTCTTTTAGTTGTTCTACAATTGCCTCATCGCTTAATGGAGAGTTTTTGTCTTCTTCCGCAATTATTTCTTGCAATTTTATTCTTACTACGTCTTGCGAAACGTTGTCTCCTCCATCCGACGCGGCAATCGTTCCGCTAAAAAAACGCTTGAACGGATACACGCCCTGCGAAGTCATCATCCATTTGTCATCGCACGCACGAGATACCGTCGTAATATGAACCCCTACGACATCGGCGATCTGTTGCATCTTTAACGGCTTAATCGCATGATTGCCTTGCTCAAAAAAATCAATTTGATAATCAACTATCGCTTGTGAAACCTTCAACAACGTCCCCTTCCGCTGCTCAATCGCATCAAGCAACCACTGAGCCGAACCCGTATGTTGCTTGATATACTCCCGCGTGCTTTTGTCAGTATCCCGACTCTTAATCAAACTACGATACTGATTATTTATCCTCAAACTCGGAATCCGTCCCTCCTCCAATCGCACGACATAATGTCCTTCGTCGTTTTTCTCAACTATTACGTCTGGAATAATCGTTGCCGCCGCCGAACCCGAAAACTCTGAACCCGGTCGCGGCTTCAATCGACGTAACTCCAATATCGCGTCTTGAATACGCTCTAACGAAAATCCCGTTACGCGAACTATCTGCGGTAAACGATTACTAGAAATATCCTCAAGATGAGATTGAATCAATACCCGAATCACATCATAATTCGGAGACTTCAAATCAAGCTGCGAAAGCAAACACTCCTTCAAATTTTTCGCGCCAACTCCAGACGGGTCAAGTTTACGAATTATATTCATCGCATCCATGAATAATAGTTTTTCGTCGTCGTTTGAGTCTGTTCCTAGAAATTCTTCTTGTTCATACGGGAAGTAACCGTTTTGATCAAGATTGTTAATAATCCTGTCAATCATCGACTTAATCGAATCCGAAAGATCAAACCACGATAACTGCGCCGTTAAATACTCTTGCAACGTTTGAGACGGAGACGGAATATTCGCCATCGCATCAAATCGGCGTTCATCTTGATCCTCCAGCCAATTTTGAGACCTTGCCGGAGTTTCGTCGATTGTGTCGTCGTAAACTTGCGCGAAATCGTCTGCAATTTGAAAATTTTCTTGCATTCCGATTATCGGCAGATTATCGACGTCGATTACGTTTGTTTCGGGAGATACGGTAACGTTATCACTAATCGGCGATTCAGTTTCGGCGGAGTAATCGGCGGCGTAATTATCTGTAGAATTGTCTTCGGCGTTATTTTCTATTTCGGCAAAGTCGTCGTCGGAGTTTTCGTCGTCGTTGTCTGATTCTTGATCTTCGTATTCGTCGTCGGAATCGATTTCGGTGTCGATTTCTAGAAGCGGATTTTTTTCTAATTCTGCCTCAATCCGTTCTTCGAGCTGTAACAACGGTAACTGAAGAATCTCCATTGACTGGATCATCCGTTGCGTCAAAATCTGTTTCTGCTCCAGACGTTGTTCCTGACCAAAAGTGAAACGCATATTAACTTTACCGAAATTTATAACTGTTCAGCAGTTTTTTTGAGATACGAAATATTTTATTTTAATGGGACAAAGGAAACACTGGGAACATGATAATTTCAAACCAACGATTAAGCGGCTCAATAGACAAAACAAAATTTCACATTCTTTCTACCAACATTGTGTTCATAAATGTTCCTAACGGGACGCCAGATTATTTTTATCCCAATCAGCGAACTCTACGGTTTAAAATGAATTTTGAGTTTTTAGAAATTTCCTACAAAAATTCTCTCCTTTACTACAGCTAACAACTACTACAACTATCAATCTATTTCCCATCGCGTAATCGTTGACCTAGATAATTATCTAAGTCTGGAATAGCCGTAATTTTTTCGATAGTTTTTTCAAACGGATATTCGACTCTGCGGAAAACGATTAGCGAACCTTCTAGCACGACATAGCAAGCTCTTGGGTCTCTATCTCTTGGTTGACCTACAGAGCCAACGTTTATCATAACTTTTCTATCGCCTAGAATGTATCGTCCGTCTATATCGTCTGGAGTGAAAAATTCGTGGTCTTCTGTGAAAATTCCCGGCACGTGCGTATGACCTTGAAATGAGTATTTTGGAATTACGGCGAATAGTCTTTCCATTTTTCTTTCGTTGTAGATATCGTCGTGGAATACGTATTCGTTAAGCGGATTTCTTGGCGAGCCGTGAACGAATATGAAATCTTCTTCTCTGCATAGTCTTGGCAATTCGTTTAGGAAGTCCCATCTTTCGCTTGCGCCGACTAGGGCGGGATTTTCGAGTTGGTCGCGCGTCCAAAAAATCGCGCGTTCGGCGCTATGGTTGAATCCTTCGGGATCGAAAAGAGTCGCTTGATCGTGATTGCCGAGTAAACATACTTTCACCGACTTACGCATCAAATCGATACATTCTATCGGATTCGGTCCATAACCAACGAGATCGCCTAAACAGTAAATTTCAGAGATTCCTTGCGAAACAATATCTGCAAGGACTGCTTCGAATGCCTCTAAATTACTATGTATATCGCTAATAATCGCGCGTTTCAATTTGCTTACCTTTGGGTCTTATTGGGTTGCTTTATTCTAGTTCAACGCTGAACTAAGCCAGCCACGAAAACGGAATCATACCAAACTTAAATCTCATTGTGAACGGGGGGGATAAAAAAGGACAAACTATTTCAGCCGAATATTTATTTTGTAAATTATTAGTAACTGTCTTTAATCGTATTGAATCAGGTTTCCGGCGTTTTGATTTCGTCGTTGTTGTTTTCGGTTGGTTCTGTTCGTTTGATGATTTCTCTTATTAAATCTTCTACAGAATTCGCAACGCAACCTTCGACAAAAAATCCGATAAAGAATCCGATTATTGTATAAACAAGAAAAGCGATGCAAGCGTTAGTTAAAATATCGTTTGTTTCTTTACCTTGAACTAATCCGAGTATTATCATTAGTATCATCACGACGATTCCGGTAAAAGCCGCAAAAATCCGACCGAGACTATGTCCTTTTTGAGAGGCGTATCGTTTTTTTTCGCGTTTTTCCCGACGTTCGATTTCTTGATGTTCGCGGTGTAGCCATAATTCTAAAAGCCGCGAATCTATATTAGGCGGAATTTCGATAGCCGCGAGTTGTTCACGCATAGCTTCGGCGGTTGCGATTTCTTCATCGTTATTGTTATTATCGGCTGATAAAATCGATGACGAATTTGTATCGGTTGACATAAAAAAATTTCCTTTTTAATAAGCAATCATTGATCTGACAGACAACTGTAGGTTTAAATTGTAGTTTCGCAATCTTTCGATGAAAAGTCGTCTGTCGATTGACAAATACTAACATGAAAAAACCGTATGAAAACATCTCTCAGAAGAAAAAAATAAAATTAACGTACAAAAAGTGTATCGGTTAAAACGATTATACGGGTTTAGAAAACTTTACGGCGTAATTTCACAAGAGGGAATTTCTAAAAAATAATTTTTACGCGAAAGTTTTTTGTAACCATTCACGGTTTTTTAATCACGGATAATTCGGGGAATTTTAAACGCGTTTAAAACCGTGAACGGTTACAGTTTTTTTAAATAGAGATTAAACTAAAACGTTTACTCTTAAAATAATATGGTTTT
>JAITAZ010000532.1 GCA_031283825.1 Planctomycetaceae bacterium
TAATAATAAATAAACCTAAATAAATAATATAATTTTATTGATATTAAAATCGTCATTTCCATTCTCCGCGAATATCCGTATTCACTAAAAAATCCGTATTATCCGCGTTTAAAAATTCCCCTAATTATCCGCGTTTAAAAAATTCCGCTGATATATTACGTTTTGAGTAATACAATCGGAATATTTGTACAAAAATTCAACTTAATGATTATGAATATAATTTTTATGAATGCGCATGAAATAATCATTTGCAAATAACAATAAATTAAAAACCGTTAGTAGAGACGCAATGCTTTGCGTCTCCATCGATGATCTTTTGATCGAATTTAGGCTAAACCACAATAGGGAATCTCTAAAAATTAATTTTAAACCACAGAGGACACAGAGAACACAGAGAAAATTTTAATTTGAATCAAAATTTAATTTAATTTTTAAAAAATATACTCTCTGTGAACTCTGTGTTCTCTGTGGTTAATAAAAAAACGAGTTTTTAGAAGTTCCCTATTGTCGAATTGTTTTTTATCGTTGCCTTCGGCAACGCGACCTTTCGGCGAAAGGTTGCGAACCTACGGTCGCCTACCTGATCGGGGGCAACAAGTGCGTAAGATGATTTTTTAATTATTCTTTTTTTTCCTCTTCTTTCTTTTCTTCTTTCTTTTCATTTGGTATTTCTTTTTTTAGTAGAAAACCTTCAAAGAAGAATCCGTTTTCAATACTTTCTCCGTAGAGAGCGGCGGGACCGAAGGCGTGTCTTACTTTTTCAAATTCGGGGAGTTTTTCCCAGTTAAATTCTTGTTCTCTTACTGCGCCATTTTCGTTGTCTGGCATCAAGATTGCATTTATTAGTCTTCCTAGAATTGCTTTTGATTTAGGCATTTTGCCTTGACGAATCATCTCGTATGTTGGCTCAATTGATTCGTCCGACCTCGAAAAGAATTGCACAAAATGCGGTTTCTTGTCAACGCCTAACGACTTGAAAACTTCTTCTGTTGCTTTGTAATCTACGTGTTCTACGATTAGTCCATCTTTGGCGTCTAGTCTGTCGATAATTTTTTTCAAATATTCAACATTTGTACACGCGATCAGATATTTTGGCGTTACAGTAATTCCGCCTTCTGGAAAAATTGGTTGCGATTCGTCTCTGTTATTATCTCCGACTGTGTTTTCTTCCAAAGTCGGAATCGGCGGTATATCAATCGTAATCGGCGGTGTAAAATCCGCCGGCGCGCGATGCCAAATAATGTAATCTTTATGTTTTGTTTGTTTCATATCTGGATCGTTGTTGAAAACTTTGTCAACTGCTTTTTTGACAATTTCTGCCGGATCGAGTTCGCCTTCTTTTTTGTTTTTATTCGGTTCTTTTAGTTCGATTCCGATTACTATACTTTCGCTTTCTTCTGAAATCGGCTTACTGTAATTCGACATTGTAAACGCTCTTTCGCCCATGTTGACAATGAATTCTTCTCGCACGTCAACTCTTGGACCTTTCGGGTCGTCTCTCAATCCTTTCATAATGTCATTGAAGACGCCGGATTCGCCTTGTGCAACTAGTTCGTCAAACAGCGTTCCGAAATTATCGAAAATAGTCAACGGCTCAACCAACGCGACCGAACATCTTGCCGCGTCAACCGGTATCCATTGCGGCGGCGTAAAATTCGTACTATTGGGCAAGTTGAACATTTTCATTGCTAATTTGTACGGCTTAACTGTATGAACAAAAACGCGATACGCAACCTCGCGATTGTCCGTCTTTATGCTGACCGTTCCGCCGACTCCGCGAACTGCGTCAAAGCCTTGCTCTTTAAGCGATGCAAAAATCGACTTCTTGCTTTTGCGTCTTTCCGATTCTGCCCGCCGAAATAATACCCGCATCGATTCGCCATAATTCAACGGCTCAATGTACCAATGAATCAAAGGAAAGGAATCTTCGCTCAATCCAGAAAGACATCGACTCAATACTCCCTGATATTCTTTAATGTCGGAAAGAGAATTCGTAACCGCGTTACCCGATGCAATTCGGTCGGCAAAAAGATAAATCAAATGTAATTGATTCGAAATCACCAAGTAATCTTTTTTCAAAAGATAATAAACTTTCTGCCGATCCGAATCAGCAGAATTTTTCGCAACAGCGTCAGTGGGAGTTTTTTTAGCTTCACGATCCCGATCCCGATCTCGATTCCGATCTCGTTCACGATCTTTTTCTCGTTCACGATCTTTTGCGGAATCTTTTGAATTTCCGCGCGGTGTAGTTTTTCCGGTTCGCGATGGGGTTGAGGAAGGCGACGTTGTCGTTGTAGTTGGTTTATCGTTTACAGGTTTTTCGGCGTCGATTTTTTCTGGTTCGAGATTAATTTCGGGGAAAGTGAAAACGATAATTTCGTCGTCTTTGTATTTTTCGACGGAGCGTTTTATTCCGATAGTGAGAAATTTTTTCGTTAGTTCTTCGATATAATTTGCGACTTGTTTTCGTCTATCTGCCGCGTCCATTGTGAACACGTAACCTGGCGTTTTTTCTGGAATAGCGATCATACCGAAGGCGACTTCTCCGCTTGGCAATTGTTCAATTCCGTCTAGATTTAATCCGAGTCGATTTTCCATCCATTTTTCGATTTGTGCATTGAAATCGTCTTGGAATGGTTTCATTATCGGGTCTTGCATGAGCAATCCGATTTGAGTTTTTTTCCATTGTTCCGCGAGCAATTTTAGGTCTTGAATTGCTACGAATCCTTTGACTGAATCGGGAAATAATTTATCTGCCGGAATTGGCGCGTCGTCGGCGGAATCAGGAATTGCCGTTACAGGTTTCACCTGTGCGAACGATTGCGGAATAAAATCAATTCCGCAAAGCCAAAAACATGTCAACACGCCGAAAAAAAACGGCAGAAAAAAAACCAAACCACGACCGGTTACGCTAACCACGTTAAATTTTATTGACACTTGATATCTCCAATATTTTAATTTAATTGACTGAATTACCACTCTTTGCACTATTCCTATTTAAGGAATCTCTATTTGTTTGACATAATTTATTGCGCGAATCGTCAAATGTTTCTAATTACTATCTCGAAACAGAGGGGAAGAATTATAATCAATTCTATCGCTGCAATCTATACGGGGGAGTTTTTAAATTCGGAATGCGGAATGCAGAATTCGGAATTAATTTTTTGCAATATGTTAGACATGAAAGTTGATTTATTTTAATTATCTTGCCACAACTTTTTTAAGGAACATTAGGGACATCGTTGTTTGAAATCACTCTACTACAACTAAACAACTCCGCCAAGACTACTGTCTCTACTTACAACTAAACAACTCCACCGAGACGCAAAGCATTGCGTCTCTACTTTCTCTACTACAACTACTACAACTAATACAACTAATACAACTCTCTCTCCCCCCCCTACCCATTAAGGTCTAATTTTGTTCCGACTTGACCTGACAGGTCTGGGGTTGGCGGTTTTTGTTGTTTTTGTTCTTGTTTTTTTCTGTGTTGCGACCATTGCCATGCTTGTTGACCGTTTGCGTCTCGGTCTTCGGAGGTTGCGGAGCTTTCTTTTTCACCGCCGATTCCTTGTGCTTGAGCGGTGCGTTCATTGCTGTCAACTTTTCTTTCGTGCGATTTAATATCTTGCAACGCCGCAGGCATCGCCGGACTAAAACCAATACTCATTTTGTTTTCTCCTGAAAGGAATTTTTAGAAATTCCCATTAGTTTAAAACTTTATACTTTATCTAAATATTACATATAACACGGA
>JAITAZ010000565.1 GCA_031283825.1 Planctomycetaceae bacterium
CAATTTTTATTAACCACAGAGAACACAGAGTTCACAGAGAGAATTTTTTTAAAAATTAAATTAAATTTTGATTTAAATCCAAATTGTTACTTTAATAAATTTAAATGATGTTTTGATTCAAATTAAAATTTTCTCTGTGTTCTCTGTGGTTTAAAATTAATTTTTAGAGATTCCCAATATTTAAAAACCATGATTAACGACTCAACAGAATAGAACTAAATTTTTAATTAAACGATTTAATCGGGGCTTTGCCAATGATCTGAGGCGACTCTTTTTTGGTGTTGTATTCGCCTTCACGACGGATTTCTACAGGTCTAAATCTTTCGTCAGGTAATAACATTGAGTGAATTCTAAATCCGAATTTGTCTCCAACCTTTACCGCCTCCGCTGAACCTATTGATATTTTCTGTCCAACCTCAACCTCCAATAACTCCTCGCACGACTTGTCAAACTGAATCACCGAACCAACGCCTAACTCCAAAATCGATTTAATCGGTTTTCTCGCAGTCGCTAATACCGCCGCCACCGGAATTTTTACTTTTAATAAACTTCTACTATAACCTGGTAAATCATCTATTCCTTTTTGTTTCTCTCTATCCACGAAATCAGTCGTCCCAAAAGATTCAAAATTCGGCACGCCAGTATTCAACAACGGCGGCTTGTTAGAATCAAATTTCGGTAATCCGGGTATCGTCTCCGAATCAACGCCATCAACTAACTTGACCTCCTCATTGAAAAATTCAGACGGCACTTCCAATGACCAAATCATATATATCGTAACAATATTACCATCCGGCTTTGTCAGTTTAAGATCAAGATACGTCGCCGAAAGCTCTATACCAGCACGAACTAACGCTCTTTCCATGTCGCTTATTATCGCCGCCTTGTAATCCTCAGGAAAAAACGCTTCCGGCACAAGATTCATTCCCCACTCCTGAGCAAATGTCGATAACTTACTTTTACCCGTCGCGTCTGGATTACTACACCAATCCGGCACAAGTCCAGTCGATTCAGGAATTAAAACAATTATCCCCCGCCCGCCAAACGTAAACAAAACACCTAATCCACCGCCAGATAACTTCGACGAAAATGCCTCGACATTGTAAACGCCCCCAACGCTCGGCACAATCTTGACAACAATATCAAATGTACGCTGAAACGCAGACGACGCCTCCTCCGAACCAGACGTAACTGATTCAATAAAACTACTTAACGCTGCTATACTTAACTCAGACATCGATCTTATTGACGGCTAAAGGTTAATAGTTAATGGTAATTATTAAACGGATTTTTTGTAACAATATATCAGGTGAAAAATTTGTAACCGTTCACGGTTTTAAATTTCAAAATTTAAAAACTCGTGAACGGTTACAATGGGACATTCTTGTTTGAAATCTGACAATTGAGCGGCTCTGGGGACAAAACAAAAAATTTTTTCAAAATTTTTCAAATTTTTTTTGTAATACGAAAAAAAAATTCTATCGGATATTTTGTCGGTTTTTTTAATCGGGTGAAAAATCGCGGAGACTCTTATAAATCTATTGTCGGTTACGATTCGGGGAATGAAAAATTGCTATGCGGTTATTTGTGTTTTTTCGGAATATTTCTTGCCTATTTTAACAAACAGGGAAAATTTTCCGATAAAAACGATTATTCTGAATAAAAATTTATGAAAAATTGATCTTTACCCGATTTGGAAAATATTGCACAATACCCACAGAACTTGAAACTGACCTCAACGGATATGCCGTTTGTGTTGGCACGGCGTTTTGAGACGCGCAATTTTTCAACTGCACGCTTGAAATTTCGATTGGTTATACAACCCGTACTGTAAATTTTGGAAATAAAAAACGTAAAAACCCGCTTTCAAATTAAACAAGCAGGAAACAATAACCAAAACTTAAAGTACGAAAAAGTCTAAAACTCGCCTCGTTGGAGAGTTCGACTCAACTGGATTTAAGTTGCTTTAACTTGCTTAACGCAATTTATATCGCCAAATTTTAAGACGTTTTCAATTCAATAAACGAAAATGAAAACGAAAAACTCATACGCCCTTTCAAGGATGAATTTAACGGATACGCGCGGACAAATGATTTGTCTCCGCACGTATAAACACTCAGTTTACAGTTCGATAGTTATAATTCGGGAAATTAAATTAAGCCTTTGCTAAACCGATAATGTCGAACATTTATACGGCTCGCACTATGAATTTTATCGTCTCAAGAGCGTAAAAAACGGATTCCTACAGATAATCCGACCAATAGCTCTAAACGAAAATTCAAGTACGAACAGTATTATTAAAAACCTTTCACAGAGAAGGAGAGTTAAAAAGTGAAAAAAACGAATTGGATCCCCCTCGTCGTTGTCGCATTGACATTTGGTCTTGCCGGATATATTACAACAATCGCCTGCGCTCAAACCGCGTCAGCTCCGCAACAAAGACCTTATCAAGTTGCAATAGTAGATATTGCTCAACTGATAAAAAATCACCCGACTTTTGTCGCAAAACAAAAAGAATTGAAAAAATTCGCCGACGAAAAAGAAACAGAATTCAACGCCCGTAAAGCGTCAATTCAAGATCGAGAAAAATCGCTTAACGAACTAAAACTTACACCCGGAACAGCAGACCACGCGAAAGCTGTCGATGAAATTACAACAAAAATTACACTGCTCGAAAAAGACGTAAAAATCGCTCAACGACAATTGATGACAGATAACTCAATTGTCTTGTATGATGTTTATAAAGAGATTCGCGAAGAAATCGATTCAATCGCCAAACAATCGCAGATCGCACAGGTGATGGATTACCGCACGCTCGACGCAAATCCGGCTGACCCAAATGCAGTTGCAGCAATGCTCGAACAAAATCTGATTTGGCACGCAGATAGCCTTGAAATCTCGCAGTTTGTTATCAACAGAATCTACCAAAAAAGAAATTTGACCGCCTCAATTCCAGATATTAAAAAACTACGCGACCAAGAGAAACAACTATTAATCGATGCAAAAAATAACACGACAACTCAAAGAACTACCACCAACACCGGAACTCCAACAAACACACCGCTAGGAGCCGTAGGAATCACGACCGGAACGCCGGCAGCAACCGGAGGACGTAGGTAATTTTTGAGTAATTATTCA
>JAITAZ010000569.1 GCA_031283825.1 Planctomycetaceae bacterium
CGTAAGACGCCGCTATCAGTAGAATTATCCGTCTCGTAGAGCAGTAAGGGCGACAGCAAATTTCACGCTAAACAGCTTGCACCCTTTCAGAGCTTAGGAAATTTTGGTAACTGTTCACGGGTTTTTAAATTCGGATTTGAATTACTAAACCCAATGTAGAGACGCAATGCTTTGCATCTCTATCGGTGAACTTTTGATCGAACAATAGAGACGCAAGGCATTGCGTCTCTACATTTGTTAATTTGTAAATATTCACGTTTTAATTTTTCGATAAAAAAATAAAAAATTCCGTGAACGGTAACAAAATTTTTCTCTTGAGCGTGAACGGTATTTTAAAAAACTATATTATTTTTTTGGGAGACATTGGAGACGTTGGGGACAAAGGGGACGCTGGGGACACGCTAACTTAAATCTGGGATTAATGACTCAATAAATGCCGCTACCCCAGATCTGGTAGGCAACCGTAGGTAGGCGACCGTAGGTTCGCAACCTTTCGCCGAAAGGTCGCGTTGCCGAAGGCAACGATAAAATGGATTCGACAATAATTAAAATCAATTCAGATTTATCGTCGGCTAACGCCGACGCGACCTTTCGGCGAAAGGTCGCCTACCTGATCTGGGGCAGCAAGCGTTTAACATGAGTTAAATGTCAAACGTTATGTCTTCAAGATTCATATCTCTGAATCCAGTGCCTCGTAATTTTAGATTTGGTTTCTCAATCGTAACCGTCGTATTCGGTGCTACCGAATATGTCAACCATACATTCGAACCAATAACAGAATCATGTCCTATAACAGTCTCGCCGCCAAGTATCGTTGCATTGGCATAAATCACAACATTGTCCTCCAACGTCGGATGTCTCTTTGTTGTTCTCACCAAGTTGCCGGTTTCGTCTTTAGGAAAACTCAACGCCCCAAGCGTTACTCCTTGATAAAGCTTTACCCAGTTTCCAATTTTACACGTTGCACCAATCACAACCCCAGTCCCATGATCAATGAAAAAATACTCGCCAATATCAGCGCCTGGATGAATGTCAATTCCCGTTTTTGAATGCGCCCACTCCGTCATCATTCTCGGTATCAACGGAATGTCAAGACAATAAATGACATGAGCTAACCTGTAAATCGTAACCGCCTCAAGTCCGGGATAACAAAATATAACCTCGTCCTTCGACTTACACGCTGGATCGCCGGCATAAGACGCCTCAACATCCTTACTCAACATCCTCCGCATATTCGGAATCTCGCCTAGAAACTCTACCGCCTTACGAGACCCCGCCTCATACGCGATCCGAGTCTTTTCCGAATTACAATCGCACGAATTACCATCGCCATGACATATCGCACGCTCAAATAACGTACAAAGCTGATCATGAAGCCGATCAACAAGATAACCAACATAATAACCAACATTCGACGAATTAAGACGATCCAAATGACGATATCCCGGATATATTATCTCCTTCAAATCCTCAACTACGCTGATTACCGTACCATAATTCGGAAGAGGACAATGATCAAGATGATGCGTCAACTTCGTTTCAAGATACGATTCAACTATCCGATCCGTCAAAGATGAAATATACGATTTCTGCTCTGGAAAATTAAATATTCTCATCACCGATTACACGCTACTAATACCAATAACACACAAAATTTCAACAATATGAACTTAAACGACAATCGCCAAATTTCAAGCGTTAAAAGGTAAATTTGTTTTTTTAATTACTCAACGGGAAATTTATAAGGAGACAAAAGAAACATAAAGGACAAAGGGAACAACCGGTTTAAAGACTGTCAGAAAAGACTCAAAAAACGCTGTATTTTGAGTCGTCGATCTTTGATCTCAAACAATGCAGTTCCCTTCGTTCCCTGAAATAGCTTAACCAAATCATCCTCAACCTAATAATTATGCGAAAACTATCGCGATTAATTTTCGGCAACTGGTTTTGATTTCGCGACTCTAAAGCCCGCCTTAATTTTTCTGCGGATAAATAAACGAACTTCCTCAACAAGATGTATCGGAACTCGCACCGCCGTCGTATCGCAACCATATCTGCCCGAACCGGCAGGACGTCCTCTCTTAACGCCGCCGCGACTTAACGCCTTCTTTTTAGTTTGTTTTGACTTTTTCTTTACGTTATTCTTTGCCATGTTTAAATTTTATGGTTAAAGTTACAAAATGGAGTTACTGCATCACTGCACACATTAGCAACATCAATATTGTTGCATTTCAAAATAAGCGTACATAAATTCAATTCACGCACACTAACCATCGCCGACGAAAAATAAATCACAACTTAAATCTCAACTTAAAATTTAACTTAAATCTAAACTTAAATTTCAACATATTTAAGCCGGCACTCAAAACATACTCCGCATCAGACTCAACAAAACGTTGTCCAAAAACTTGCAATCTCTTGTTTGTTTTTAGAAAAAGTCGCATTCTACATGCGGTTAAATTTGTCTTTTGTCAGAATCTAACGATCAATCGTACTTTAATCGCGTACTTGAAATGTTAGCTGTCAAAAAACTTTCACGCAAATTTTTGCATTGCGTAATTTTTGTTACGATAATTATTATTCGGTTTTCATTCGCCATCTTAAAAATGCGTCTAAAAAACCTTGAATATCGCCGTTTAATACTTGATTAAAATTTCCCGTTTGATAGCCGGTACGCGAATCTTTTACCCTTTGATCCGGATGTAAAAAATAGTTTCTTATCTGCGAACCAAAACCTATTTTTGCGAGATTTTTATATTTTTCTGCCATTGCAAGTTCGCGTTTCTCTTCTTCTAGTCTAACTAATCTTGCTCTTAACATTTTCCACGCTAACGCTCTATTTTTATGTTGACTTCGTTCATTTTGACAATAAACTACCGTGTTCGTTGGAATGTGCGTCAGCCGAATTGCGCTCGACGTTTTATTAACATGCTGACCTCCCGCGCCGCTCGCTCTCATTGTATCTTCTCGGACGTCTTCAGGACGAATATCTACTTGAATTGAGTCGTCAACTTCCGGCGTAACATCAACCGCCGCGAAACTTGTCTGCCGCTTGCCCTCCGCGTTAAACGGACTAATACGAACCAACCGATGAATCCCCGATTCGCCCTTGAGGTATCCGTAAGCCATCGCGCCTCGAACAACAAAACTCGCGCTGTTGATTCCGGCTTCTTCGTTTTCTTGCCAGTCTAAAATTTCGTAATCGTAATCGTTTGCCTTTGCCCAAAGCGAGTACATCCGAAAGAGCATTTCTGCCCAATCATTCGCGTCTGTTCCGCCGTCTCTTGCGTTTATTGTAACGATTGCGGCGTTGGCGTCGTATGTCGCGTTAAGCAACGATGCCGTTTCAAGATTAGCCAACATCTTTTCGATAGCGTCTAATTTGTCTGGAATCTCTGCCGCGAGTTCTGTATCTTCCGCGCCCATTTCGAGCAAAAGGTCAAGATCGGAAACGTTTTTAATTACTTCGTCGAATGGTTTCAACACCGAATTAAACGATTTTAAACTCGACACTACGCTTTTTGCCCGTTCCTGATTATCCCAAAAACCGACGTCCGACATTTCTTTTTCGATCTCGCTAACTTTTACCGTTTTGCCAGCGTAGTCAAAGAGAGTCCTTTAGTTGCGTCAACCTTAATCGAATCTGTTCAGCGCGATTTACCCATTCGTTATCAATCATATTTCAACCTATATAATTTAGATTGTATTTTAATCTGGTTATATTACGATCTGTAAGTTATATATTACGATCTGTAAGTTAATTTTCTTGACCGATTACCCATCGTATCATTTTTTTGATTTTAATTTTTGAATCGTCGCAAATTTGTTGAACTGTTTTTGTCTGGTCTTTTACGAAAGGTTGCGCCAACAGGACTCGCTCGGCGTAGTATTTTTCCATTAGTCCGTTGATAATATTTTGTAGAATATTATCAGGTTTATTTGGGTTTCGTTCTTTTGCTTGTTTAGCGAGAATTTCTCTTTCTTTTTCGATTGTTGCGGGTTCGATATCGTTTTTTTGCAGGTATGGCGGATTCATTGACGCGATTTGCATACAAATATCGCGAGCTGCCGTGCAATCTTCGCCTTCGATAGAAATTGCCGCCGCAACGTGTTTATTGTGATGGACGTAAGAGCTTGCGTTTCCTTCGATTCGGGCAATTCGCGATAATCTGAATACTTCTCGGATTTTATTGACGAGTTCGTCGAAGAATTTTTGCAGTGTAACTCCGGCGGGTTTATTGGGGAATTGTTGAGCGAGTAATTCCTCTGGCGTTGATGCACCGGGACCAGTTGCGAGTTGTTCGGCGAGAGCGTTTGCGAGCAATTCGAAATCGGCGTTATTTGAGACTGGTTCGCTTTCGCAGAGTAATTCGATTATTGCTGTGATGTTTTTTTTCGTATCTTTGAAAACTACGATACGTCCTTCTTGAGTGGTGCGGTCTGTTCTACCTGCCATAGTTTTTGCGCCGGCGGCGCGGAGTATTTCGATGGCGGCTTCTTCGTTACCGTTAGCTTCGGTTAACGCTTTTTTGCAGTCCATCATTGGGAGACCGGTTTTATCGCGAAGTGCTTTTACTTGTGAGGCTGAAATTTCCATTTTGTGATTAAATAAATTTTTTATTTTGTGATTGAGTTCAAAATTACGTTCAATTTTTATAATTTATTTGCGTTTGAGAAATCGGCGACTCAAAAAATTGCAATTTGCGCAGGTTGAGCTTTAGCGTTTTTATGTTTGTTTTTATTTTTTGAGTTTATAGAATTCTAAATCGCGTTTAGTTAATTATGTCAAAGACCGACTGAAAACGATGTAGATTTGAAATGTTTATTTATTTTTTGTACGATAATTGACGTCAACGCAACTTGACGCAAGTTACGTTATGAACGTTGTCGATTGTTTTAAGTTGTCGGCGATTTAGAATTCGGA
>JAITAZ010000659.1 GCA_031283825.1 Planctomycetaceae bacterium
CGGTAGGAAGTTTGGTTTCCATGTCGAATTCGAATTTTTCTTTAGCGTTTTCTAATTCGAGTTGCCAAGCGGCGGAAAAAGCAGCGTGCCAATCGATTCTTTTGGAATCCGACTTCTTGTCGTTTTTGTTATCGTCTGGAATTTCGGATAAGTCAGGATTCGTCATGGAAATTTGCTGTTGCTTGATTTGAAATTTTTACATTTTATTAACAAAATATTTTGTAACCGTTCACGGTTTTAAATTCATAATTCCGAATTTTAAAAACCCGTGAACGATTACCTTCTTTTTACTTTATTTTTTCCTAACTATTGTTTAAAAAACCTTAGTAGCAACAAGATTTCCCCCAAACACAACCTTATTACCTAATTATCAGTTTGTTTTTTTAATAAGGTAATAAGATTGGAGTTTGGGGCGTTCTTTGGCTACTAAGGTTGTTTAAGTAAAAATAAGGTTCGTCATTCATCGCATTGACAATAATAATTAAAAAAACAAATATTCCACTGATTATATTACTTGGAGTTTAATTTCTGCTTTAAAAATTATGTTCCTTCTGTCTCTATTGTCCTTTTAAAAATTGCGATTGAATATTTACATTTGTTTAATCATCTATGAAATTTAATTTTTCATCTGGTGAGTTTGGTTTATGCGAGTCTTCGGCGTGATGTTGTTTTACTGATAATATGGCACGAATTCGCTTGTTGCAGATTTCAGCTAGTCCTTGAATCAATACAAATAAAACTGGCGTTACATAAACTCCAACCATCGTTTCCATCAATAGTCCGCCAAACACGCAATTGCCGATTGCATTACGCGAAACAGCACCGGCGCCATTCGCTAACACCAACGGAGTTACGCCAAGTATAAACGCAAATGACGTCATAAAAATCGGTCTAATTCTTAAACGTCCAGCTTCATACGCCGACTGAACTAACGACATGTTTTCATGCACTCGCCGATGTTTCGCAAACTCCGTAATGAAAATCGCATTCTTCGCCGAAAGTCCGATCATCATAAAGAGACCAACCTGCGTGTACAAATTCACCTCTAATAAACTGCCGCCAAATATCCCAAATAAAAACACCGCCGTTATCGAACCAGCAATTCCTAACGGCACCGCCATCATAATAATCAACGGCGACGACCAACTCTCATATTGCGCTGAAAGTATCAAAAACGCAAACAAAATCGAAATCGCAAAAAACGTCGCGCCTTGTCCGCCCGCCTTTTTTTCCTGATATGAAATTCCCGTCCACGCATAACTAAATCCATCCGGCAACTCATAATTCTCCAACTTCGTTATGCCTTCGCTCGCAGTGTGAAGCGGATGAATCATTCCCGTTATCGCTACACTCGGAAAAAGATTATACCTAGTCAATAATTGCGGTCCCGAAATTTCTCTCAACGTAACAAACGAACTCATCGGAACCATCGTACCAACATTATTTCTCACCTTCATCGAATAAACGTCATTAACATTGTCGCGATACTCGCCCGACGCCTGAACATTCACCCGATACGTCCGACCAAAAACATTGAAATCATTTACATAAGCCGTTCCAAGTGTTGAAGCCAACGCGGCAAAAACTTCAGTAAAGTCAACGCCCATCCGCTTCACTTTGTCTCGATCAATATCAAGATAAAGTCTCGGAGAACGCGGATTAAACGGCACCATCACATGAACAAACAACGGCGAACCATCGCTATTTTTCTCTTCCTGCATTTTCAACTTTACGTCGTCCGCAACCATCGAAAGCGTATTCGCGCCGACATCACGCTCATCAAGCAAAACATACGCCGCACCAGATGCCATACCTAATCCCATAATCGGCGGAGGAGTTGTCATCGTGAACGCCGCCTCCGGTACGGCATGTTCTAAATCTTTTTTCAAACGGGCAATAATCGCTTCCGGTTTTAACGCTTTGTCTTTGCGATACTTCCACTCCTCCAGACGCAAAATCCCCATCCCAAGATTCGACCCAGCACCGCTGAAAAACGAAAAACCATTTATCAACATCGCACCCTTGATGCCGCCAGTCTCAATTTTACCTTTCTCATCTCTGGTGATTGTTTTCTGCTTGTCAATTATTTTTTCAACTAGAGTTAAAGCGTTTCGCGTCCGTTCCTGCGACGCACCCTCCGGCAATTTCGTCTCAAGAAAAATCGCGCCCTGATCCTCATTCGGCAAAAATCCAGACGGCAAAGACGTTATGATATAAACCAACACAAAAACAAGCGCAAACCAAAGAATCAACATCAACGGCGCAATCGAAATGAAAAATTTTACCGTCTTCAAATAAATCTCGCGGAATCCGTCAAAGAAGAAATTGAAAATCTTGAAATGTATCCATCGCTTTGACTTCGGAACAGACGGACGCAACAAAATCGCACACAATGCCGGAGCTAACGTTACTCCGCAAATTCCCGAAATTCCAATCGCGCCCGCAATTGTCAGAGCAAATTGCTTGTAAAGTTTTCCGACAATCCCTTGCATCATCGCTGTCGGCACAAACACCGCCATCATAACCAAAACTGTAGCTATAACCGGTCCAATAACTTGTATCATCGATTTTTTCGCCGCTGAAACTCCGTCTAGGTGTTCTTCGTCGATTATTCTTTGCGTGTTTTCTACGACAACAATTGCGTCGTCAACAACAATTCCGATTACTAGAATCATTCCGAACAACGTCATCGTGTTGATCGAAAATTGAAAAAGCTGCATTAAGAAAAACGTCCCGATAATCGACACCGGAATCGTTAGCGTCGGAATCAACGCCGCCCTCCAATCTTGCAAAAACATGTACACCGTAAACACTACAAAGAAAACGCACAAGAGAAGCGTTTCCCAAAACTCTTCGACAGTTGCCGAGATAAAATCGGTTGCGTTAAAAGTTACTTCGCACTCAAGCCCGCTACGAGCAAGCGAATCTTTCAACGATTCAATTTCCTTTATAACATTTCCTGCGACCTCAATTGCATTAGCGCCGGAACGCGGAGCAATCGCCATCCCCGTTGACATCTTGCCGTTATAACGCGATTCCATTGTGTAATTCGCCGCGCCTAGTTCGATTTTTGCGATGTCTTTTAATCTCAAAACCGAACCGCGTTCATCTACGCGAATAATGATATTCTCAAATTCAGTAACGTCTTTTAATCGTCCTAAAGTAACAATCGCTAGATTCGTTTGAACTCCTTCCGGCACGGGCGAAACTCCGATTCTTCCCGCCGCAACCTGAACATTTTGCTCGGCAATCGCGCGATGAATATCTTGCACCGAAACGCCTCTAGCCGCCATTGCGTCTTCGTTTAGCCAAACTCTCATGCTGAAGTCGCGGTTGTCAAACGTCCGCACTTCGCCGACGTCTTTAACGCGGGCAAGACGATCCTTAATATAAAGAGACGCATAATTCGCAAGATACGGACCGCTTTTTTGTCCGCCGCTTTTCGCTAGAAGAGAATCTTCCTCGATAATTTTCTTGACGTTGTCTTCGTTGACATTTGGATTTGTATTTGCGTTAGCGTCGGCGTTTTTTAATTTTTCGATAGTTCTGGCAATTCCCGTTTTTCCGTTTGGAATTGACTTACCGTTGTCAACTTTTTCAAACAAGCTCAAGAAACACACGAAGTTTGCGGCTCTTTTGTCAACGCGGACTCCGAAGCGTCTTACTTCGTCCGGCAGCAGCGGCTCGGCGGCTTTGACTCGGTTCTGCACCAAGACCGACGCGATATTAGGATCTGTACCTACGGCAAACGTAACTGTAATCGACATTGTTCCGTCGCTTGTGCATTGCGTTTCGATGTAAATCATGTCGTCAACGCCGTTGAGCTGTTGTTCAAGCGGAATTGCAACCGTGTTGGCGACATCTTCCGCGCTCGCGCCCGGAAAAGTTGCGCTCACGGCAATTGTCGGCGGAACTATATCGGGAAACTGCTCTATCGCAAGATTCGGGATAGACACTAGACCAAGCAACGTGATCACCAAACAAACAACGCACGAAAAAATCGGACGGTCAATAAAAAAATGAGAAAACATAAATCTTTATATCTAATCTATTCGCACTCGAATTGATTCAAATTCAAAAGTACGTTAAGTAATGTTTTTGAAA
>JAITAZ010000398.1 GCA_031283825.1 Planctomycetaceae bacterium
AAACAATGTAATCCAATCGAGACCAATACAATTGTAGCCAGTACAAACTAGGCAAAAAATCCACAACCAGCCTAGACATAAAAACTTCGCAAAATATACCACTCGAACTTCGGTTTAAATCAAAATTTAATTTTTAAAAAACTTCTCTGTGAACTCTGTGAACTCTGTGAACTCTGTGTTCTCTGTGGTTTAAAATAAATTTTTAATTTTTAGAGATTCCCAATTGACATTCCTTGATTTTAAAATTGCTCTTGCGTTAAGATTCTATAATTGTTATTCTATTCGTAATAGAGCAATCAAAAGTTATGGATAAATTCAAGGGCGGAATAATTAAACTGTTTAATTAAATACTTTATAAAATTTATTAACGCAAATTTTTTTGTGTGAATTGTCGTTAATATCTTGTTGAAAAAAATTTTTTCAATAGCGATCAAAGCCGGTAGGTGAAATCAATGTTTGCAGACGATGAATTGTCAGGTAATTCAGAATCGATTCAAGGCGTGCGTAAACTTATTGATCGTATTGCCGGCGTGGATTCTACTGTTGTTATTCTTGGTGAAACAGGAACAGGTAAAGAACTCGTTGCGAAATCTATTCATTCGCGAAGTCCGCGTTGCGATAAACCATTTATCGCGGTCAACTGCGGCGCATTGCCCGAAAACCTAATCGAAAGCGAATTGTTCGGACATCGTAAAGGTAGTTTCACCGGCGCAGACTCAAATCGAACCGGATTACTCGAAGTCGCCGACGGAGGAACTCTTTTTCTCGACGAAATCGGCGAATTACCAAAAGCCGTACAAGCAAAATTGTTACGTTTTCTCGAAAATGGAGAAATCCGAAAAATCGGAGAAAACTCGCCAACACATTGCAACGTCAGAGTAATTTGCGCAACATTAAAGAATCTTGAGTCAATGGTAGCAGCTGGAGAGTTTCGCGAAGATTTATGGTTCAGAATAAACACATTCATAATCCGCTTGCCCTCGCTAAAAGAACGACTCGACGACCTACCAGACCTGATTCGTCAACTCGTCAAACGATTTCGACCAAATTTAAATCTGGATTCAGACTCAAATCTAAAATCAAACAATTACAACAACGACCTCTCCGACATCCTAACAAAACAAGCATTCAAAAGATTAAATGAATACGAATGGCCCGGAAATATCAGACAATTAGCAAATACTTTAGAACATGCTCTGGTTCTATCCGACAAACTACCAATCGACGTCGATTCGCTGCCTGAACTATTAGATAATCGCAATGCCGCTGAAAATACCGGAACAATCTTAATTCAAGACCGAAACGCAGACGCAAGACCAGAAGTTTGCAAAAATGCAATCGATTCATCCGTAATAATTCAACAAACAACTCAAAACAAACAACAAAATTTAACGTCAAAAAATTCAATCTCAAAAGAATCAAAGCCAAAAGATTCATTGTCCAGACTCGCAGCGAATTTATCCGCCTTTGATCCCTCAATTGATTCCGCAAAAATTCCGCCAACTTCAATTTCAACGTCAACTTCAACTTCAACTTCAACGCCGACAGATGATTCAAATTCAGACGATTTATCAAATCCAACTCTACCGACGTCTTTACGCGAATTAGAATCAAAAGCAATCACAGAAGCCCTGCAAAGAAACGACGGAAATAAAGTTAAAGCCGCAGAAGAATTAGGAATCAGCCTAAAAACGCTTTACAATAAATTAAAGTAACCGTTCTGTAGAATTTTTTAAACGGATAATTTCCTATGCACTTTCAGGGCTTATGAAATTTTTCTCTCGTGCGTGAACGGTTACATTTTTTTTAGAGGACATTGGGGACGTTCTTGTTTACAATCTGGGATTAATGGCTCGGGGGAATAAAACTGAAAAAAAATCTCTCTTTTAAAAAGGCTGTTTTTTTCTATTGAGTCGTTAATCATGGTTTTTAAATTAGTGTGTCCCCAGTGTCCCCTAAGTTCCCAATGTCCCCAATGTCCCCCCAAAAAATAATATGGTTTTTAAAAATACCGTAACCGTTCACGATTTTTAAATTCCGAATTTAAAAACTCGTGAACGGTTACAATTTATTAACTCATGTTACGCACTTGTTGCCCCAGATCAGGTAGGCAACCGCCGACTCAGGTAGGCGACCTTTCGCCGAAAGGTCGCGTTGCCGAAGGCAACGATAAAATGGATTCGACAATAATTAAAATCATATCGGATTTACCGTCGGCTAACGCCGATGCGACCTTTCGGCGAAAGGTCGCCTACCTGATTGGGGGTAGCAAGTGCGTAACATGAGTTATTAAAGTAAAAAAAAATATGGATTTAAATCAAAATTTAATTTTTAAAAAATATTCTCTCTGTGAACTCTGTGTTCTCTGTGGCTAATAAAAAAACGAATTTATTAGAGATTCCCTTTTATGATTTTGTTATAGCGAGTATTCAGGTCTTTGGGTATTTATTCCTGCGGAGTTGTCTTGTGCGATTTCTACTTCGGGAGTTGCGTCGCTTAATGGGTTAAACCATTCCTCGTTGAAGGTAACGCTCTTGCCAATGTCAGACGCAATGTTCGTTACCAACGCTATAACCGAATCGCCAAGCGCTATTTTCGGAGTACATCGCGGTTGAAGTTTTTCATCTTTGCAATCGGGATTCACTCTAATACACCACGCCCAATGTTCTAACTCTTCTTTGTATCCTCGACTTATTTCCGCTTTCGCCGCGCCGCCTACCGCCGTTTGCGCAGGACCACTCGATTGAGTGTCCAACGCCGCATCCGCTTTCGCCGCAACCTTACTGCCGCCCGAATCACCACTACGAAATATCTCCGACTCATTCTCCGACGTCAAAACCAACGTGCCATCCGTTCCATAAACAATCTCGCCATATCCGCCAAATCCATTGCCATTGACCGTCGAATATTGAACGCAAATTTTACGCTTTTCACCCGCACGAGTTTTCGGATCATAATCCGGCGCAGGAAATTCTACCAAAGTCGTAATGTGATCATTCGCCTCACGATCAAGCTGAAATAAATTCCTGTTCGCCGAAACATGAACCTTGAGAGGATGAACTTTTTCACCTCGCGCTTTCAGACTATTTGTCTGGTCAAGATACAAATCGTTATTCGCCGCAAGGAAAATACTCGCCGCGTCAAGCTGATGAGACCCCAACTCAACCATCAACCCGCCGCCGGTTCGACGCCAAAGCCGCCATCGCAAAAGCTCCTCCGCCGCCGGACGCTCATAAGTTTCGCCGCTGGCAGAAAATTTGCCGTCTTCGTAACCGTATTCTGCCGCCGGTTTTATCTCGCGATCAAAATATTTTCCGCCGCTTGCAAGCACGTAGTCTGCAATCTGAGCTTTTTTCTGAGCAACTTTATTCGACCATTCTTCGATCTCTGCGCCTCTTGCTTTGTTCAAGCGATCCGTCCATGATTTCAGCTCGTTGTTTAATTTTTCCGCCAACGGGTCTGTTCGTTTAACTTGAACCGGCATAGGCATTTGCCAACTGTCGTTGCCCGGCGCGTTATTTCGATGCCACTGTGCGCGAATGTAATGAATGTTGCCGATCAATCCGCGACGTATCGTGTCAACTGCTTCTTGATACAAGATATTGTAATGTCGTTGATGTCCGGTTGCCAAATGTTTTTTTGTTTCGTAAGCGGCTCTTGCCATTTCTTTGCATTTCGCAACGCTATGACCCATTAGTTTTTCGGTCAGCACGTGCAAGCCGGCTTTCATTGCGCAAACCGCCGCCGCGTGATGCAAATGCAACGGCAAACCGATAATGATTGCTTCGATTCCGTCGGCTTTTGCGTTTTTTATTAGTTCGCGGTAATCCGTGTAAACTTTTACGTGTTTTCTTGCTTCTGATTCTGTTGACCATCCGTAAATGCTGTTTAGACCGGGTCTTGCTTTTAAGGCGGTTGGTGAATAATAGTCGCCGTAAAACGCGCGATATTGGTTGTACGGTCGAATATCTGCAATTGATTTGACCTCTATATACTCTGGGTTGATTGCGCCGAGCAACACTTGACCTTCGTCGCCTGTTCCGACAACGCCGACTCGAATCGGACGTTTACCTGTCATTGTGTACGCGCAATAAAAAGTCCCGACGCTAATCGCCGGAACGCCGACCGCAACCGCCGAACCGATAATAAACTCGCGTCGTGATAATCCTTCCAATGTTTTTGTTTCGTTTGCATTGGATTTATTGTCTGTTTTGTCTGACATTTTATTTTTATATTTGTAAAAATTTTATGGTTTTTGTTGATATTTTAAAAGATTTTTTTAAGGGACATTTTGGTTTAAATCTTATTTATTGAAAAGACTCAAGAACGACATTTTTTGAGTTTTTAATTTCCGATTCAAACAACGACGTTTCTAATGTCCTTTAAAAAAACTACGACTGAATATTTACTAATTTTTTGCTTCGTTTTTTTCGGGATTTTTTTCTGGATTTTTTTCTGATTTGCAGCAGCTACAGCAGCATCCGGTGAAATATTTTCCGAGTAATTTTTTTCCGAAGCAGTTCCACACGTAGAAGTCTAATCCTCCCCATTTTCCTGCGCCTATAATAGCGATGACGAGGAGTCCGACTAATTCGACGGCGTCTTTGCTGATGAATAAGAAATTTCCAACGGCGGAGGGTAGTGGCGGATAGTATCCGGGAACTGGCCATGTTGTTAAAATGACGCAAGTCAAAAATGCGATTGCGCCTAATGCTGCGAGTCTAGTGCAAAATCCGATCATTAGGCAGATTCCTATTGCGGTTAAACCGTAAGTTACGGCGAGGTCGAGTAGTCTCATTTGAGAGTTTGCGACTGGATTTGGAATCCATGCTTTTTCTGGATTTGTTATGATTTCGCCGTTTTCTCCGCCGAGTTTCGGATCGATGATGCGGGCGATATCTGATTGAAGAGAGTTACTGAGATTATCGAGAGTTGCGATCCATCTTTCTGCTTCGGAGCGATATTTCATCATTTCGTCCCATCGTCTTTTTTTCTCGAATGTGGTGTCGTTTTGGACTGATTTAGTTTTTTCTTTGTATCGAGTCAGACTAGCTTGTGATGCGAGAATTTCTTTTTCTTGTAATTCTGCGCCGGTTCGTAGTGAATCGAGGTATTGGTTGTAGATCGACTCAATTTCGTATTTTTGATTTGCTTTTAGTTGAGATTCGTCGATTTCGTCGTCTCCGTCGATTTCGTTTGATTTTTTATTGTCTGGTTTTTGTGCGGTGATATTATCGAGTTTATGTTTTTTGAGAAACTTTTGGTAGTAGTTATCCCAAGCTTTTTCGTAAACGGGAAAAGTTTTCCGTTTTTCTGTTTTGACAATTTCTTTTCCGTCTTTAGTTGATTTTGATTCGACGTCGATTTCGGCGATAACTAATCTTTGTGTTCCGTTAATGTCTGGCAGCATCCAGTAGAATAATTCTGCTGTTGGTCCTTTGGCGATTCCCAAGAACCCTTTTGATGAAAAATCTGCGGCGGGATCGAATTTATGAATCCCTTCGTAGAAATAGTGCCATCCGATAACGATTCGCAAGAGAACTAAGCATATTACGGCACACAAACAAATGCCGGTTTTTGAATTTTTACAGACGCTCAAGTGAAACTCCTAATACTTTTTTTTGAAAGTAAATTGTTAAGGGTTAAATCGCGAATTAAATTTGCGATTGTTTTTTGTTTATTACGATCTACTCTATGCGGTGAAAATTGTAAGTTGACAAATATACGTTTTCGATTAAAAACGCAATTCGTGAAAAAGTCTATTGACTTAAAAAATTGTAATTGCAAATTTCAATGACACAACTTGCGTTACAAATCTCAAGTCAAAAAACAGACCAGCGATTGTACACGCTTTTGCAATAAATAACATGAGGGGGGGAAATGTAGAAATTCGAGTCTATATATAGGTAACTTCTAAAAACTAATATTAGAAGGAACGCGGGCGTCCCGCCTGCATGACAAGCACTTAAATATGCGGTCGAGACGACCGCGATCCTAATAAAAATAAATTTTACATGAGGTTTTTAGAAGTTCCCTACAATAATTCGTGTATGTCTTTTCTGATGAGTTTTATCAATTAGCGTCCCACAAACCCTTGCACTTGACCTCTAATAAAAATATTCCGCTGGATATTACCAAAAAACCAATATTCCGAATTTAAAAACCGTGAACGGTTACTAAATTTTTAATCTGTCATTATTTTCTACTGACAAAAACAAATCATTTGTTACAGTTCAAAGTATAATTGTAACCTTAGTCGATAAAGACAAAATTTTTTTCTTTTGGGGTATGGTTGACGGAGTCGATGGAATTACTTATATTTGCGACCCGTTGTTCGTTGGCAAACGGTT
>JAITAZ010000399.1 GCA_031283825.1 Planctomycetaceae bacterium
TTTTTTTAATAATGAGGTAATGAGGTTTGTTTTTGGGGGATTCATTGCTACTGAGGTTGTTTTGTTAAGAAAATTAGGTAAAAATGAGGTTGTCAAAAATAAACCTCAAATCGTTACAAAAAATTTCGCTGATATATTATCTTTTTTTCTTTTTTATCTCTAAATTCTCTGAAATTGGTCTTGACTTGGATTTGATAAATTGTAACAATCCGCTTTATTATGGTTCGCGTGTTTTGTATTGCTAATCAGAAAGGCGGCGTCGGGAAAACTACAACAGCGATTTCACTCGCTGATGCAATTGGGAAATCCGGCGCGAAAACATTGCTCATTGATCTCGATCCACAATGCAACGCTACAAGCGGTCTTGGTTTTCAACCGACTAACTCGCATCCGCTTGTTGCTGAAACCGCATTCGCCGAGACCTTGATCGCTACCAGTACGCCAACGCTAAAACTACTGCCCGGAAGCAGAAAATTCGCAGACGTTGAATCTCTTTCGCAAGACAATACACAGAAATCAAAACGAATCCATCAACAATTACTCGACGAAATGAACGCCTACGACTACGTGTTGATAGATTCGCCGCCATCGCTCGGACGCCTAACGCAAATCGCATTGATCGCCTCAAATGAAGTATTCATGCCAATTCAATGCGAGTTTTTTGCAATGGAAGGACTCGTGCGAATGATAGATGTTATCAAAAAAATTATGGAACAAAAACCGGACAAATTAAAGTTCGGCGGAATTGTACTTACTATGTACGACGTCAGTCTTGAATTGACACGCGAAGTTGATCGCGAAGTACGTAATTTTTTCGGCGAAATTGTGTTTAAAACCGTTATACCGCGAGACGTCGCAATTAGCGAAGCGCCAAGTCATGGATTATCCGTTATTGACTACGCGCCGAAGTCGCGCGGTACAAGAGCATATATCGAACTTTGCATGGAGGTATTAGAACATGGCTAAAGAAAAACGTTTAGGTCGCGGGTTAGAAGCCCTACTCGGAAAAGTAGGCGGAATTGAACAAAACCTGCTCGACGAAATCGACGCGGCAACGCCGCAAAACGCAGATTCAGATTGGATTCTGCAACAACATTTAGCATCGCAAAAACCAAACTCAATCGACGTCTCATTAATCGAACCAAATCCTTTTCAACCTCGCCAAGAATTTGACGAATCTGAATTGGAACAACTAGCCGGAAGCCTTCAAACGCATGGTTTACTACAACCCGTTGTCGTCCGCCGAATCGTAGAAAATAACACTGAACGATTTCAAATTATCGCCGGTGAAAGACGCTACCGCGCCGCTCTAAAATTAGGTTGGAACGAAATACAAGTTCATTGCCTAGACGCAGACGATAGAACGATGGTAGAAGTTGCTTTGACTGAGAACGTGCAACGAAAAGACTTAAACGCTATCGAAAAAGCCATCGCCTTTGCAAAATACCTAGAAATCTACGGAGGAACGCATGAAGAACTCGCAAAAAGATTAGAACTTGACCGTTCAACTGTTACAAATTTAATAAGACTGCTAGACCTCGATTCTGATTTACAAGAAAGCGTCAGAAAAGGCGAATTGTCAATGGGACATGCAAGAGCTTTGTTGCCGCTGGAAAAATTCGAACAAGTCGAAATCGGCAATCGAATCAAATCGGAATCATGGAGCGTCAGAGAAACTGAAAGATTTGTCAGAGAGCTAATAGACTCTGTAAACAATCCAGAATATGAATCTATCAACGAAAACAACAACGATACAGGAAACGAAGGAAACGGCAATTGGAGTGTTGTCGATCAAGACGGAAACAAACATAAGATCGCAAATCAAAGCGAACAAATTAGTCAACTAGAAGAAGAAATAAAAAAACGACTTGGCGGCGTAAAAGTAAAATTGCTACAAAAAAGCAACAAAGGAAACGGAAAATTAGTAATTTCTTTCGCAAATCACGCCGAGTTCGAAAGAATATATTCCGCAATTTGCAAAAATACCAAAGCCGTCAGCTAATAACTGTAGTCGCAACAGAATCATAAATAGAAGACCATAGGTTTACAACTTTTCGTCAAAAAATTGTAAACCTATGATCGCCTAACACTCCAGATCAAATTAGATTCTCATGTTACTCACTTGCTACCCCAGATCTGGGGTAGCAAGTGCGTAACATGAGTTACTAAGTCCTGCAAGGACGACACTTGATAACGCAAAAAAATTGTATCTCGTTATGAATATCAAGTACTGTCCTTGCAGGACAATGAAAAATAAAATTGTCCAGTAAAATTATTCCACTGATATATTACTAATATTCAAGTACAATAATTCGTGTATGTCTTTTCTGATGAATTTTATCAATTAGCGTCCCACGAACCCTTGCACTTGACCTCTAATAAAAATATTCCGCTGAATATTACCAAAACACCAATTCCGAATTTAAAAATCGTGAACGGTTACTAAATTTTTAATCTGTCATTATTTTCTACTGACAAAAACAAATCATTTGTTACCGTTCAAAGTATAATTGTAACCTTAGTCGATAAAGACAAAATTTTTTTCTTTTGGGGTATGGTTGACGGAGTCGATGGAATTACTTATATTTGCGACCCGTTGTTCGTTGGCAAACGGTT
>JAITAZ010000014.1 GCA_031283825.1 Planctomycetaceae bacterium
TGTATGATTTAGCTTACAGTAAAGATTCTTACAGTAAAGATTTTCGTTACAATAATTTTTACAATGATAAAATATAAAAACCTAACGAAATCCAAATTGGTATTGTGATAATCGATAAAATTGAATTGCTCATAATCGTATCTAATGCAGTTTTCTCACAACCTCCGTAGTTTTTGGCAAGCGCTACCGTTAATACCGCTGAATTCATCGCACCATAAATAATAAGAATACGCTTTATCTCCAACGTACACGGAATCAAAATCATTATCAAAAAAATTATTAACGGCATAATAAATAAACGAATCACAACCGAACAAATCGACGTTCTCCATGTTCTATGCCATCTTAACTTGATATCCTCAAACGCCAATAACCTCGATATAGTTAAACCAACAACCAACAACGAAATCGGTACCGCAGATACGCCAAGTAAATGAATCGCCCCACACCTGCCGTCAAATAAAAAATCAAATAGACGTAAACTCAATCGCATCTCCTCTGACAATATCGAACTGCCCCAAAGTAAATTCAATAACACCGCCGCAAAAATCGCAATTATCGGCATGTTAATTAATCTCAATAAAGACCACTTGTCAAATCTACCATAAAGACAAAAAATTATTAACGTCCAAATCGAAAACTCTGAACCAATATACTGCAAAAATAAAACGCCCATCGTTCGGTCGTCGTCAGGAAATAAAACAGATACCAACGGAATAGGAATAAAACCATAATTCAAAATACCAACACTCGCCGCAAATGTCCGCTTCGAACGCCAAGTCGATAAACCAGTCAATCTAGAACTAAAATTTAACGCAACAAAAAAACCAATCCCAACCCCAATAAAAGTCAGAAAAAATCCAAGAAACGGAGGTAACCACACATTACGTAAATCAGAAAATATATCCGCCCGAATTATACGATCAAATATCAAACACGGAAATAATACATTCACCATCAACCACATCAAACCACTATCAACAATCTCAGAAATAAATCCCGCCTTGCCAAGAAGTACCGCAAGTAAAATTATCACAAATACAGATAACGCTAACGTAAGAGAAGTCGAAAAGATCGTAAACACTTTTTTTAGTTGTAATTAGTTGTATTAGTTGTATTAGTTGATTTAGTTGATTTAGTTGATTTAAAACGATCACGTCCCATTATAATAATATGTTTTTTGTTGAAGTTTAAATAATTCTTGAAAGAGAATAAATGCCAATGATGTTTTTTTTAAGAGGACATCGGGGACAAAGGGGACGATGGGGATATTCTTGTTTAAAATTTGTGATTGCAGATATATTGAGCGACTCAAAGAAAAAAACAAATTTTCCACTGATAATATTACCAATTCACTGTTGTTGCAAATTCAATTTTGCTGTTTGTACTCGACCGTAACCGACGTTGAAATTCCTCCTCTTGGCGTAAATGAGGCAACGATCTTTAGCCAACGCGGAAAAAGAACTTGAACCATGTCGTCCAAAATTCGATTCGTAACGTTTTCGTAGAAAATTCCCTCGTTGCGAAATTTTTGCAAATATAATTTTAAACTCTTCAACTCAACGCAAAGTTTATCAGGAATATATTGAAACTTAATCGTCCCAAAATCAGGTTGACCAGTTTTCGGACAAACCGACGTAAACTCAGGACAAATTATCTCTATCAAATATTCCCGTTCAGGATACGAATTGTTAAACGTCTCAAGAATTGATCTCATAAAAAATTTTAAGCGGTTGTAAACTATTCATAACAATTCAGTAATAGACTCCCATCGATCAAATGCCGTCATTTAATCAAGGATCGTAACTGTCTATTAAATTTTAATAGACAGTTACAAAAGATCGCCCAAAATCAATGATTGCCTACTTCAGAATAATTATCAATATTTTTCGTAACAAGAATTAAACTGCTGATCTCCGTCCCACAAACCAAACAAGAAATTAAACGGCGGACGTCGTTTCTGAATCTGCCGCTCTTTAGGAAATTTTATACTGGATTTCTCAAGCTGATTAATATAATCCACCGAAATATTTAATAGCTCGTTCATGTAAAATGTTCTTTTTATCGGCGCGTCGTCTTCAAGTCCCTTTCGTAAAAGCTCTAACTCGTCAACATGCTCATTGAGTTTATCCAACTCCTCGAAAAATTTGGTTTCGTTTAACGTCGTATATTTACGCGCTTGACGTACTTTGTAATTCTCGATCTGCTCTGTCAAAATTTTAAATTCTTTGTCTTCTTTAACTCTTGCGGCAGATAATTCGCGTAATTTTTTTACGATTTCCGGCGTAACATAAGCTTGCTCCTTCGCTGGATTTGTTGTTGCCGGAATTTTATTTAACGAAAGCGGATTGTCTAAATCCGATTCGCAAATTCCATCAAGCACGTCGCTCAACGACGGCAAAACAACGTCCGCCGCAACTCCCTCACGCTGAGGCGATATTCCCTCTGGACTATAAAATCCTTGAATAGTAATTTTAATCGCGCCAAGCTCGTTAGCCTTACTGCCCGGAAATAAATCTTCGCCCAGATGTTTCATCTGTTGAACCGTTCCTTTTCCATGCGTTCTGGAATCTCCAACGATCAAACCTCGTTTATAATCTCTTATAGCGCCGGCGAAAATCTCGCTTGCGCTTGCGCTAAACTTGCTTGTTGCAACAACTAACGCTCCAGTCCAGTCGCAACCCGGATCTGGATCATCTCGCATTTGAGCGCGTGCGCTTTCCTCTTTTGTCTGAACTGTCGTTCCTGTTCCGATGAAAAGTCCTGTTAGTTGAATTGCCTCCATCAGCGAGCCGCCGCCGTTACGTCGTAAGTCTAACAATACGACATCAACATCGTTTGAAACAAAATCTGTAAGAATTTTTTTAACGTCAATTGTCGTACTTCTCGCGTTCATATCGCCTTTTCGTAACGCTTCCGTGTCAAGATAAAAATCCGGCAGATCAATTACGCCGATTTTATACGGCTTGCCATCGCTCTTTTTTCCAGATTCAAAAATTTCCGACTTCGCAACTTGATCTTTCAAATCGACTTTATCGCGAACAATTTTTACGACTTTCGTCGTACCGCCCGATTGCACTTCCAAACGGACGACCGTTCCTTTTACTCCGCGAATTAAACCTACGACGTCAGTCAACTTAAAATCGATAATATCTTCCATCGCGCCTTCTTCGCCTTGACCTACCGCAACAATTTTATCGTCAACCTTTAACTCGCCGGACTTGTCCGCCGGTCCGCCTTTAGACAACGCCTTAATTACCGTGTAGCCATCCTCCGACGTTAGCGTCGCGCCGATTCCCTCGATATTTTTCGTAATCGAAGCGTCAAAACTCTTCAACGTAGATTTCGACATATAACTAGTATGAGGATCAAGCGCGCCGGCAATCGCCGACAAATATTGTTCCAGAACTTCGTCATTTGCGTTTTGTTTTACTTCATCGAGAACTTCCTTGTTAGCAATATGATTCTCCAGCAACATGCGTTTTCTGAAACTTGTATAACGTTTTCTTAATCTTTCAAGCGGGTTGCGCGTGTCTGCTGCGGATTCTTTGGACGATTCTTTATTTTCAGCTTTTGCTTTTTCGCGTTCTTTTGCTTTTTCGCGTTCTTTGTTTTTTATGTCGAGTATGTCGTCTTTGATTCTTTTTCTCCATCTGTCAAAGGCTTCTTCCGGCGTTTTTGCCCATTTCATTAAATCTTTGTCGCGAATAATTTCCTCCTCGACCGTGAAATCGTGTTTCATATCGAGTATTTTTATAACCATTTCAATTCGTTCTTTAATTCGTTCTAAATATCTATTATATATTTCAAATGCAGGGACAAGACTATTATGTCTTTGTTTGGCGAACTCGGCAAATTTGTTTTCATACTTTTTCGCGAACTCGTCAATGTCCGATTGATAGAAATACATTTTGAACGGGTCAAGCGATTTCAAATAGATACGAAACGCTTCTTTCGAAATAGCTTCGTCAATTTTACGTTGTGAAATATGATGTCGTTCAAGTTGATTGATAAACAACTTCGCAATAGTCTGTTCGCGGATACCCGATACAAGCGGCAACGGCGAAACGTCTTCAGTTTTTTTGGTTTTGCTCGACGCATCCTCCGCCGAATTTGTCGATTCGATTTGCGCCTTTGGCGGCGTGATTGGTTGCCCAGACGATTCACGCTGACAAGCGGCATGAAATATTGTACTGACAAAAAACGCGAAAAATAACGCTCGCAACGCTTTAGTAAAAGATGTCTTCATGGGATTTCTTCCTGCAAAGTTATTCTTTACAAGTGGTTAATGTTATTTGTAAATTCGTAATTTTCGATAAAATTTTTTGACTTCGACTTTCTTGAAATAAACGCTCGAAATTGTAACTGTCAATTTAAATTTTAATAGTAAATTTTAATAGCCGGTTATAATATTTGTAACGAAAATTATTTTAAGCCTCATTGACGTTATTTTTATTTCGCTCGGCAATAGTTCGTGAACTGTTACGATTGTAATCGGCTATTAAATTTAAATAGACTGTTACGTTTTCTAAACATTTGTGTCTGCGAAAAAAATCAAAAAATTTTTCAAAGAGTATTACTGTTATTGGAAACCGTCGGTACTATTCAATTCAATTACTCAATAATACATACGGAGAAAAAACACAAATATTTGCGGAACAAATCAACTGAAATTTGAAAAGACATTTAAACTGTGTCTCTTAAAATTTCAATATCAATATACGGAAACGTCGCCGCGATGCTGTCGTGATAAACGATGCAGGATCGCCGAAATTCCGATTTACAGACGTTGTTTCTGATGTGATATTTTTTCGACTCAAATTTGACCGTGAACCGCAAAGTGCGAATTGTACCAGTAAACAAAAAATGACGCAACAGGAAAAAAACAGTTTAAGTTGTTTTTGAGTTGTCGTCTAATTATGGCGTAACGGTGGTGGTTTCGTCTTCGAATGGTTCATCGACTGTATCGAGATCGTCGAAATCGAATTCTTCTTCGTCAGCTTCTCCGTCTAATTCGTCTTCGAATTCTTCGTCCGAATCAGTGTCGTCGAAGTCTGATTCGTCTATTTCGTCGATAATGTCGAACTCTGCGTCGGAGAGTTCTTCGAAATCTTCGTCGAATTCGTCATCGAAATCGTCGTCGTTGAAGTCTTCGTCTAGATCGTCGGTAAAAGTTGTATTTCTCATTTTTTGAAATTGAGTTTGTTTATGCCGCGAGTTTTTGCGGCTTGTATTAGTTTTGTGATGGTTTTTATTATCAGATCGCGCTATGAATTTTTGCGAAGTAACGTTGTCGAAGTAACGTTGTCGGAGTAACGTTATTCTGGTTTATTGTCGTTAAGGTTGTTTTTGGCAATGCGTCAGTGGGTTTGTGATCTTTTGGCGAAAGGTTACAAACCTACAGAACAGTTGCCCAAAAACAGCAGACATGAATAGTAAATTCTTAACAGACAAGGATTAAAGCGGAGGACAAGGGACTCGAACCCTCAACCGGTTACCCGGCGCCTGATTTCGAGTCAGGCTGCTTTCCAATTCGCATATCCTCCAAAATAAAATAATGTCGTGCCTTTATCGTGCTTTTTATTGTCGAAAAATTCTAATGCTTTTTTTGATTACATCAAGGGGGCATGTTTCATGCCATATTATTTTTTTGTAATCTTTCAGTAGAATTTTTGTACAATTATTTTTAGTAACCGTTCACGAGTTTTTAAATACAGAATTCAGGATTACACCTCTGATAGTAATATGGGAATCTCTAAAAATTCATTTTTAACCGCAGAGGACACAGAGAACACAGAGAAAATTTTAATTTGAATCAAAACATAATTTAAATGTAATATATCAGTGGAATTATTTTTTATTAGTCCCGCAGGGACGACACTATGAATTATTATGAATTATTGTAACGATAAATCAATTTCATAGTGTCGCCATATACGGGGCTTGATTATCGCGCAATTCCAAACCGTAGGTTACGCTTCGCTACACCTACGGTTATGCACTTGTCGTCCCTGCGGGACTAATAAAAAATAATTCCACTGATATATTACAAAAATATCATCTTGAGTCTTTTCAATTAGATTTAAATCAAAACGTCCCTAATGTCCCTTCAGTCTCTTAAAAAAACTGTTCAATATGTTTTTTTGATTTTCGAATATAAATATCGTCGCGGGATTTTTCTGTGGTATTTTGTTCTGATTTTTTTTGTTCTATTGCGTTATTATTTTCGGTTGAAATTTGTTTTTTCGCGTGATCGTTGTAACCGTGTCCGACGCCTTTATCGTCTTTGCCGTTGAATCCGACGCTGTAAAGTAAGTAGCCTGAGTCATTTTTTTGTAACGAATTTTTATTGCCTCCATCGTTGTTAAGATTCGTATTGTTTATATTTTTTGTATCGGGTTGAAATTCCAATTGATATTGAAACGGTTCGTTGTCGGAAAATGGATCGTCTGGAACAACGTCGATATACTTTCCATTAAGCTCGTTTAAAGACTGCGGATAAGTACCATGGTCAAATCGATAAAACTCAAGAGCAATCGCAATATTCAACAAACGTTCCATCGCTTCAATTTTATATCGTAGCGGAATAATAAGTCGCACGAGATCGCCGGCAAACTGTTTTATCGTTTCGCCGATACACGTTGGTATTACTCGATAAAGCCCTTTTCTTAGCATTAAAGTAAAAATTTTATAATTGGAATCCAATGAAAAAAACGATTTTTCATATTGTTTCTCAATTGACTTTAATCGCGTTTGTGAAAATTTGTTTCCTATCGATTGTTCAATAGAATCGAAATATAACTGTTGCTCGATAAACATTGGCGTCCATCCAAAATAGTTGTATATCGATAAAAAATAAATTATTATCTCGTCGTGAAATGATTCTGGCAAAAAACTTTTTTTGCGTTTATTTACGGTAGTAACTTGATAAATGTTTGTGTTAAGTTCAAAAGCATTGTAAGCAATGTTGATATTTTCCATGCGGGCGATAAATATTAAATCTGCAAAAGTCGGCATTGCGCGATGTTGTTGCAATTCTTGTTGTAGTTGTTCGAGTTGCTCTTTGGTGAGATTGCCAAAACGAATAATATCTAGCACGGCAAATATTCCTCTGTTGAATGTTTCGCTTGCGTGAAAAAATTTCTGACTCGTACAAAGATAACGCATTTGCATATTAGCAAATTTTATGATTGTCATTGCGTCGTATTTAGCTTTTTCAAAATTGCCGACGTTAAGATTATACATAATCCGTACTTGCGACCCTTGAATAATTTCGCGATGAAACTTATATTCGCTATTATCATAAATTAGATCGTTATATTGTTGAACGAACATTGGCGCGTAATAAACCGGAAATCGAATTGCTTTACCAAATTCATCAAGAGCTTTTTCATTTGCTTCGAGCCATTGTATCACTTTTGATAAAGGCATATCGTCGATTTCTGAATCTGCATTCCACATTTTTTGAGACAATATTTTCATCGCGTTATAAACTCGCTTATGTAATATTGAGTCTCGATTTTGCCGAACATTCTGCTGATTATTTTGATTTGCGTTGAGAGTCGGAGAATTTTCTTTTTCCGAATGAATTTTATCGGCGTTTGCAAAATGTTCAGTTAAAAAATCGGAGATCGGTTGATACGTAATAGACGAATTAGTATTACTGATTTCAAGTTGATTGAGCAACGTATCAACAAAATTATTTTGTGAGGAATCCGAGTTATCGTTATTGTTGAGAAAATATTTGATTCCGAATTGTTCGACAACATACCGAAAACCGTTTTCTTCCGGCTTACATTTTGGAGCAAAACGTTCTTCGATAGCGCAGCCGACGTCAATTTTAAGCCCGTCCGGCGTAAGCGGTTTTGTGATATAAGTCGTTTTTTTTCGAAATACTTGTTATCGGTACGTAATGCCGCATGACAAATAAGATCAGAGCAAAGTAACTCGCGTAAATAATTATTGAGATTAAAGACAATTTGACAGCTTGCCAAGTTCGAGGTTTTGGACAAGCAAACTGCCAATCGAGTAATTTCTGAATAAGAAAAAGACTACATATCAAAATAATTGTAGCAATCAAGAATGGAATATTTTTTAACATAAGCGTCTCAATTCCAATCCAGAGCAAGGCAGAACAAATCAACGGAATTAACCACCACCGCCGACGTTTTCGCCAAAGTTTTTGTTGCTGCAATTGCGAATCAATTTCAGTTTGAGGAATTATTTTATCTACCGTATTAAGATTATTTTTCATGTTTCGACTTTCGTATTAAATTTTGACGTCATTAAATATGCAAACCTGTTTTTATTCAAAAATGTTTTATCGTAATATATCAGCGGAATTTTTTAAACGCGGATAATACGGATTCAACGGATATTCGCGGAGAATGGAAATGACGATTTTAATATCAATAAAATTATATTATTTATTTAGGTTTATTTAT
>JAITAZ010000017.1 GCA_031283825.1 Planctomycetaceae bacterium
AATACTGTAATCGTAAAAACCGACAACCAAACCAAACTCGGTTAATTGAAAAAATAAAAACAGTTTAACGAACAGTTCAAAAAGTCGGTAAATTTACGTGTGAACAATTTCAAAAAACAATTACAAAATAATATCAAATTAGGAGAACTAATGAAATTCAATGCAGACGAAATAGCCTCAGTAATTCAAAAAGAAATAGAACAATACGAACAAAAAATCGACGTGCGCGAAGTCGGCGTCGTCCTTGAGGTGGGCGACGGAATCGCTCAAATTTACGGTCTTTCCGGCGTAATGGCTGGCGAAATGATCGAATTCCCAAACGGCGTTACAGGATTAGCGTTCAACCTTGAAGAAAATTCAGTCGGCGCAATTATTCTTGGCGATTACCTCAAACTCAAAGAAGGAGACGAAGCCCGCACAACCGGTAAATTGCTAAGCGTCCCTGTCGGAGAGGCGGTTCTTGGTCGAGTTCTTGATCCGCTTGGTAATCCGCTTGACGGAAAAGGCCCAATTGTTACGACAACATTCCGCGAAGTCGAAAGTATCGCGCCGGGAATCGCAGATAGACAACCGGTTCGCGAATCTCTCGCTACCGGAATTAAAGCAATCGACGCAATGACTCCAATCGGTCGCGGTCAACGAGAACTAATTATCGGCGATAGAAAAACCGGTAAAACCGCAATCTGCATTGACGCAATTATCAACCAAAAAGAAACCGGCGTAAAATGTTTTTATGTCGCCGTTGGTCAAAAAGATTCTACTGTCGCAGGAATAATTGAAACGCTACGCCAACACGGCGCGATGGATTACACGACCGTAATTGTCGCCGGAGCAAGTGCGCCAGCACCGCTTCAATATATTGCTCCGTATGCAGGTTGCGCGATGGCAGAATATTTCATGTACGACGGACAACACACATTGGCTGTCTATGACGACTTATCTAAACAGGCAACGGCGTATCGTCAGATTTCGCTTTTAATGCGTCGTCCGCCGGGTCGCGAGGCGTTTCCGGGCGATATTTTTTATTGTCATAGCCGACTTTTGGAAAGGTCAGCGAAGTTGTCGAAAGAACTCGGCGGCGGAAGTTTAACAGCATTGCCAATTGTCGAAACCCTAGAAGGCGAAGTTTCAGCATATATTCCAACAAACGTAATTTCAATTACAGACGGTCAAATTTATCTTCAACCTGATTTATTCTTTCGCGGACAACGTCCAGCAATGAACGTTGGAATATCGGTGAGTCGAGTTGGAGGCTCAGCTCAAATTCCTGCAATGAAACAAGTCGCCGGAGGAATGCGGCTAGACATGGCGGCATTCCGAGAACTCGAAGCATTCGCCCAACTCGGAACTGACCTAGACGCCGCAACACAAGCAAGACTCGATAGAGGTTATAGAATCAACGAATTGATCAAACAAGGTCTATGCAAACCGATGCACGTGATAGATCAAGTTTTCGTAATTTACGCCGGAACACACGGATTTATCGACAAAGTAAAAGTAAACGACGTACTAAAATGGGAAAAAGAATTTCTGCTATTCTTACACGGTTCGCATAAAAACGTCTGGCAAAAATTAAACGAAAAGAAAAAACTCGATAACGAATTAACCGCCGAAATGGATAAAGTTCTAGAAACTTTCAACAAAACTTTCGCATGATTTTTCGTTACAATAATTTTTTGCAAAATCGTTTTAAAGTAAATTAGAGATTTTGTAACCGTTCACAATTCGTAAATTATAAATTATGAATTTAAAAACCGTGAACGGTTACAAATTTACTTTAACTAAAAATGAAATTTTATGACTATCTCGCCTCCTAAAAAATTACCTTACGGCAACGCAAATTTTAAAAGCGTCCGTACAGAAAATAACTACGCATACGTTGACAAAACTCAATTCATAGAATTACTAGAAAATGAAAACAACAAAAGCAAAATATTCATTCGACCTCGCCGATTCGGAAAAAGTTTATTTCTCTCGATGCTCTCATATTACTACGATGTAAACTACGCCGACGAGTTCAATCAACTTTTTGGCGATTTGTACATTGGTCAAAATCCTACGCCGCTGAAAAATAGTTACGCGGTGATGGCGTTTAATTTCTCCGGTATAAATACGACAAATTTTGACGCTTTCCAAAATTCCTTTTTTGAAAATATACGCGACTCCGTTTGGAGATTTCTTGATAATCATAAAAATATATTTTCAAATATAGAAGATATTCTTCTAATGATTAAAAATCATAAGTATTCTGCTTTTGAAAGTTTGAATTGGGCTTTTAGAATGGCAGAATCGGCGAAAATAAAAATTTTCATGACAATCGACGAGTACGATCATTTTGCGAATGATCTAATTGCGATGGGTTCAACGCTTGGTAAAGATTTTTATAAAAACGTAATTACCGCCAACGGACTTGTTCGCGATTTCTACGAAAAGCTCAAAATAATGTCTGATAGCGGAATAATCTCTCAAACGTTTATTACCGGAATTTCGCCTGTAATGCTTGACGAATTGACTAGCGGTTATAATATCGCTCTCAATTATTCTCTAAAAAAACGTTACAACGAAATGCTAGGTTTCACTCGCGACGAAGTAAACAAATTAATGAACGAAGTAGGAATTAATCCGACTAAAATCGTTGTCGATATGGAATATTACTACAACGGTTATCTGTTTAACGAAGAAGCCGAAAATAAGGTTTATAACTCGACAATGATTCTTTATTTCTTCGGACAACTATTAGAAGACAATAGCAAAATGCCAAAAAATCTTATTGATCCTAATTTGAGTATCGATCCGAAACGTCTTACATATCTTATTAAAAATGACAGTAATCGCGATACTTTGATTCATATAATAAAGGAAGGCGGCATTGTTTCGAATATACTAGAAAAATTTTCAATCGATTACTTAAACGACAATAATTATTTTGTGTCGATGTTATTTTACTTGGGCTTGCTTACGATCAAAGACTCTACGTTGGACGACTTACGATTGGTGATTCCTAATTATTCGATTCAGACAACATTCTGGTCGTATCTTCGCGAATATTTAGAAAATCAATCGCCGGAAATAAAATTAGATATTCAAGAATTAAACGAATCAATTAAAGCAATCGCGCTAGACGGAGACATTCATAAATTTATTGATTACGTTTCAAAAAATGCGTTTAGTAAATTATCGGTTTATGATCTTCAACGCTTTGATGAAAAATATATCAAAGTTTTATTACTTTCTTATTTGCTTTTACATAATTCGTATATTCCGATAAGCGAGTATGAAACGGCACCAGGTCGTACTGATATATTTCTTCAACGTAATCCGCGATTTCCTCAAGTAAAATATGAATGGGCATTAGAATTAAAATATTGTAAAACCGACGCAAAAGAACTAGAAATCTCCGCAAAGCGCAAAGAAGGAATCGAACAATTGAATCAGTACATCAACTCATCGCGATTAAAAGATCGACCGAATTTGAAATCCGCGTTGATAATTTTTATCGGCAAAGATAAATATGAAATTGTAGAAAATTAATTTTACGTAATCGTTCAGCATAAAACGTATGTAATCGTTTAGTTTTTTAAAACTCGGCGT
>JAITAZ010000025.1 GCA_031283825.1 Planctomycetaceae bacterium
GTATTTTTATGTTGCGCGTTTGCTTTATATTCCGATTATGATATTCCGGCTAATTTGAGATTGCTTTATCACAAACAAACTTGTATCAATATTGGCAACGTTATTGTTATTGCGATTGAAAAATATCATTTCGACAACAATGAATATCCTGAGCAATTAAAACAACTTGTTCCGGACTATTTGGAAGAAATTCCTAAACATCGGCTTGGCACAAGAAAGTGGAAATATGTTAGAGAAGAAAATCGTTTTCAACTAACTTTTATGGCGAGACCATGGGGTTATCCGAGTTATTCATACAATTCGGAAACTGGAAAATGGTCTAGCAATGGGATTCTCGCGCTGCGTCAATGGTATTTTGAAAACGGACAATGGACTAGATGATTAAGAAGAAAATTATAGAAATATGTCTAAACCGTAATCATACAAAGACGCAATTTGAATATTCGACGTTACTAATAATGATAGAGAATCGCTCAAATCGCTTGAGGATTGTGGATTTCGTAACAATAAAATGAATGTACTAAAATGTATAAACGTATCAATAAATTTTGGTTAATGCTTTGGTCAAAAACAAAAATTTTATGGTCGATGATTCGTCGTAAACCGGAAGATATAATATTGGTCAAATTATTAAAATGGTTAACTCGTCATGCCATTTATTGTTTTGTATCGTTGATGATTTTATTTTCAGCAATTAGGATACATGTAGAAATATTTGACGACGGAATGTTAGCTTATTTATATGCAGATTCAATTTGGCGCATATACGAAGATGATTGTATTGCTATTGGCAACACTATTATCATTGCTCTTGAAAAATATCATTTCGACAATAGAAAATACCCTGAACAATTAGAGCAACTTACGCCAAAATATTTGAGTAAAATTCCAAAACATCGGCTTGGCAAAAAAAAGTGGAAATATGTTAGCGATGGAAATTCTTTTTCACTTCTTTTTGCCGCCAATCGTGATTGTTATCCCAATTGCTGCTATCGTTCAAAGATAGGAACATGGCTTACGGACGACTAGTTGCAATTGTTTAATGTTGTAGCTATTAACCAATTTGAAGTCGATTCATATCAAAAAATTCCCGTAACCGTTCACAATTTTTTAAATTATGAATTATGAATTTAAAAACAGTGAACGATTACGAAATTTTAAACTGTTCGCACGTGAATTGTCGGTTAAAACTAAAGTCGCCTGCTTACCTATCGGAATGCAGGCTTTAAAACTCTTGCGCCGCCTAAATTCATTGTGCGAGTTTTATAAAATTTTAACTAAAAAACGACTCTCCAATGTTGAAAACGGTGTCGTTATTAGCGTCCCTTAAAAATGACAATTATTCTGAAAGAAATTTTTAAGAGATATAAAGGACAAAAAAACGAAAGGAACTACTCGATTAAAATTCTGTCAGAAAAGACTCAAGAGCTTTATCTTTTGAGTCGTCAATCGCTGACCGATTTCCAACAACGTTGTCCCTTTTTGTTCCTTAAAAAAAATCACTACTCACAAAAAAATTTCACGATGCAAACGGATAAATTATTGACAATTAAAGAAGCCGGAGAATGGGCGACAAATCATATCGGAAAAAATGTAACAACTTCCAATATTTCGTATCTCATTCAATACGGACGAATTAAAAAAATCGGAGAAAACGGATCAATAAAAGTTTCACAAAACGATTTGTTACAATATTACAAATCTTATAACGGTTCAAGAGAAATCAATTACAAAGAACGAATCGGATCAGACTTAAACTGGGCGCTATCGTTTGAACAATATAAAGAATCAGAAACAACAAAACACGTTCATCGTTTACATCCGTACAAGGGAAAATTTATTCCGCAACTCGTTGAGTATTTTCTCGACAATCATACAGATAATTTCAAAAAAGAAACGTACTTTAAATCCGGCGATACCATACTTGACCCATTCGCCGGAAGCGGAACAACATTAGTTCAAGCGTGCGAGTTAGGAATACACGCTTTAGGAATCGATATATCAGCGTTTAATAGTTTAATCGGAAATTGCAAAGTAACGCGATACGATGTCGCTAATTTGCAAAGCGAAATTTATCGTATCACAAACGCGCTGACAAAATTTATCGACAACACAAATATCGCTCAATTTGAATCCGAATTAACTCGCGAATTGTACGAATTTAACAACCAATATTTTCCAGTTCCAGATTACAAATATCAACTGCGAAATAAACAGATCAACGAAGAATTATACGGTCAAGAAAAAGAGAATTTATTCGTCCCGATTTATAAACGCTTGGTGAAAAAATACGACGTAAAATTGTTTCAAGATAGAAATGAATCTTTTCTTGACAAATGGTTTTTGCAACATATTCGTAACGAAATTGATTGCGTTTTCGCCGAAGTGAAAAAGATCAAAGACGTCAACACGAAAAAAATTATTAGCGTTATTTTGAGTCGAACTATTCGCAGTTGCAGGGCGACGACTCACGCTGATTTAGCAACTTTGGTCGAACCGATAACGGAAACTTATTATTGCAGTAAACACGGCAAAATGTGCAAACCGTTATTTTCAATTTTGAAATGGTGGAAAACTTATACGAAAGATACGGTTGATCGGCTTTGTCGATTTGATTGTTTGCGGACGAATACGTTTCATTTTTGTCTGACAGGAGACAGCCGGACAATTGATTTATTTGATTGCTTAAAAAAATCGCATCCGCAATTCGCAGATTTTATTAAGAACCAAAAAATTCAAGGAATTTTTTCGTCTCCGCCTTATGTTGGTTTGATTGACTATCACGAGCAACACGCTTACGCTTATGACTTGTTCGGATTTGAACGCAACGACAAACTTGAAATCGGTCCGATGTTCAAAGGTCAAGGACGAGACGCGAAACAGAATTACATTCAAGGAATCGCCGATGTTTTAAATAACTGCAAAAAATATTTTTCGGACAACTACAACGTATTTTTAGTCGCAAACGATAAGTACAACATGTATCCGACAATCGCCGAAATGTCGAATATGAAAATCGTCAACCAATTCCACAGACCCGTCCTAAATCGAAGCGAAAAAGATAAAACCGCATACGCAGAAACAATTTTTCACTT
>JAITAZ010000089.1 GCA_031283825.1 Planctomycetaceae bacterium
TCATGAGATTAAAACTTAATAATATTCAATAGAATTTTTATAACGATTCATTCTGCATCCTTCGCAATATTCTGCGTTTTTCACGTTTAAATTTAACGCAAAAAACACAAAATATTGCAGAAAATACAGAAAATATATTTCAAAGAAATATCGTTACAAAAATTCCACTGATATATTATCTAATCCTTTTACCCTACCGAATTGTTATAAACCCCAGTCACTAAAAATAAACAAACAATCAACCAAAAAACCAAAAAACAAACAACCAAAAAACAAATGAAAAAAAATATTTTCACAACCGCTAACTTAATTACGTTAGCCTCAAAATCAATTTCAAATTTAAAATCAAATTTACAACCAACTTTACAAGCAAATTTCAAAATCGTTTCAATAAACATTTTCGTTACGTTAATTCTTTTTTCTCAACTCGCAATAGTTTGTCAAGCACAAGTAAGAAATTCGGAATTCGGAAAATTAAGAAATTCGGAATTCGGAATTCGGAATTCGGAATTAAACTCCATCGTCCCGTCAGACTCTACAGCCGTTTTAGCTACTACTACAACTAATACAACTACTACAACTAATACAACTAATACTACTAATACTACAACTAATACAACTCTCAGTCCTAGTTCTTCAGACAGTACAAAATTGTTGCGGTTTCCCGATATTCATGACGAAATAGTCGTCTTCTGCTACGCCGGAGATATCTGGAAAACTACAATCTCACGAACTAATCCCTCCACACCCGTCGAAGCAGTTCGTCTTACCGCTCACGAAGGTCAAGAAGTATTTCCGAAAATTTCTCCAGACGGTAAATGGATCGCATTTACAGGTCAATACGACGGCGATGAACAAGTTTACATTATCCCAGTCTCCGGCGGCATTCCTCGCCAATTGACATTCTACCCCGCATCAGGTCCACTCGCTCCCCGTTGGGGCTACGATAACCTCGTTTACGGCTGGACTCCAGATAGCAAAAACGTCCTCTTCCGCTCTCTCCGCGAATCAAATCACGTAACCGAACTCGGTACTCTCTACACAGCCCCACTCAACGGAGGTTTGCCACAAAAAATCGGCATCCCCACCGCCGGCGCTGGAGACTTCTCACCAGACGGATCAAAAATCGTTTACTCACCACTGTTCAGAGATTTCAGATCCTGGAAAAGATACGAAGGAGGTTGGACCCAATACCTCGTCATCTTCAACCCAAAAACAAAAGAAACTACTCGAATCGATAACAACAAAAGAACAGAAAGAGAACCAATCTGGCTCGACAACGAAAATATCTACTTCACCTCCGACCGAACCGGAACAATGAACCTCTTCCAATTCAACACAAAAACAAAAAACATCAAACAAATAACAAACGAAAAACTTTGGGATATAAGATGGGCTTCCGGAGACCAACACTCAAAACAAATTATTTTCGAACTCGGAGGAGAATTAGTCCTACTCGACCCATACACCGAACAATCAAAAAACAATCGAAAAAATGCCGGTTTAAGTTCGCGAAAACAACTCAATAAATTGATAATCAAAGTTCCTCACGACGGCTTGGCAATGAGACCATCACGTATTAAAGTCAACAAAAATATCGAAAGCTACGCAGTCGCTCCAAACGAAGGCACGGGCAAAGGTCGTGTCGCCGTAATCGCTCGCGGAGACCTTTTCACCCTGCCAGTCGATAAAGGATTCGTCAAAAATCTAACCAACTCCAACAACGCCCACGACCGAGACGCCGTTTTCTCAAAAGACGGCTCCAAACTCGCCTTTATCTCCGATAACACAATCGCAAATCTGCCAATCAACCAAAATCCGAAAAAACAAATCACGTCCGCAACCTCGCCCGAAACCGAAGATCACATCTACATAATCGACCCCAAAGGTGAAAAACATCAAGAACTACTCGCCGGAAATTTCAGCGGTCGACTCGACGGACTAACATTTTCACCAGATGGTAAATTTATCTCCGTCAACGATTGCAAAGCAAAATTGTATATCATCCCGCTCGAAAATATCGACGGATACAAAAAAGGCGAAGTAATCGAAATTACATCCGGCAAAAACGGTGAAACTCCGCGCGGCAAATGGTCGCCTTGCGGGAATTATCTCGCTTACATCAAAACAAACGACCACGACTTCGGCTCGCTGTATATCTGGAACGTGAAAACAAAAACCGAAACCAAAATCACCGACCAACTTTTCGACGTATCAGAACCAACATGGAGTCCAAACGGAGACTTTATATACTATCTGTCTGTCCGCGAATTCGCACCGCAAATTAGTACTGTCGAATGGAACTTCGCCGGAAATCGGAATGTCGGAATATTCGCGCTCGCTCTACGAAAAGACGTAAAAAATCCTTTCGCACCACAATTCGAAAACGACGACGAAAAAACAAAATCAGACGAAAAGAAATCAGACGAAAACAAAGACGACAATAAAATCGAAAAAGATAAAAAAAATAACGAACCCGCTAAACCAACAATTATCGATTTCGACGGATTAGCAAAACGCACGATTAAAGTTCCGGTTGACGCCGATAATATTCACGGACTTTTCGTAACGGAAAAATATTTGGTCTATGTTAAAAAAGGAGCGCAATATTACGGTCGAGATTCAGAACGTAAACCGCAAATATTTTTGTTCGATATAAAAGAACGTAAAGAAAAATTATTAGTCGAAAACGCCGGCAGTTACGCAATCGCCCCAGACGGTTCGCGTCTGGTTTTCAACGAAGACGGACTGAAATCAATCGAGGTCAAGCCGGACGCTAAAGCCGCGTCTTTGCCCGCAGATAAAATGTACGTCGATTCAGTTCCGGCAGAAGAATGGGAAGAAATCTACCGCGAAGTCTGGCGAAAATTCAGAGACTACTTCTACGTGAGCAATATGCACGGCTACGATTGGAAAACTCTCGGCGAACAATACCACGAACTTCTCCCGCATGTCGCCCACCGCAGCGATTTGAATTACGTTATCTCCGAACTGATCGGAGAGCTGAATGTTGGTCATGCGTATATTCAAGGTGGAGATTTTGTTCTGCCCGCAAGACCTAAAGTCGGATTAGCAGGTTGCCGATTCGAATTAGACGAAAAATCAAATCTGTACAGAATCGCAAAAATTTACGAAGGCGAAAACGAAGAGTCAAAATACCGATCTCCGCTGAAAGAAGTTGGCGTTGACGCAAAAGAAGGAGATTACATACTTGCAATCGACGGCATTCCGCTAAAAGGCGTCGATAATCCGTATCGATTGTTACAGAATCGCGTCGATCCAATTACGCTGACTCTAAACAATAAACCCGAATTTGAAGGTTCACGAAAAACAACTTATAAACCGATTGAAAACGAAGGTAATTTAATCTATCTTGATTTCGTAAAAAATTGTCGAGAAAAAGTTGAAAAAGCAACAAACGGAAAAGCAGGTTACTTGCATATTCCAGATATGAGCGCGCCGGGCGCGTATGAATTTTTGAAATGGTACTATCCGCAAATTCGCAAAGAAGGATTGATAGTCGATGTGAGGTCTAACGGCGGCGGTAATATTTCGCAATGGATAATAATGAGAATGAATCAAAAGTTGTTAGGGACACGATTCGGCGGAGTTGACGAGTCGCCTGATACTTATCCGGCGTTGGCGCGTCATGGACGTCAGGTTTGTTTGATCAGCGAGACGTCGGCGAGCGATGGAGATATTTTTCCGTATTATTTCCGCGAAGCAGGATTAGGATTGCTGATAGGAAAACGAAGCTGGGGCGGAGTTGTTGGAATTTCACCAAGAGGTCAATTGCTAGACGGAGGAACGGCGTTTGTTCCGCTCAATGGAACAAATGATAAAGACGGAAACTGGGTAATCGAAGGAACCGGAGTTTCACCAGATATCGAAGTCGATAACGATCCGAAATCAATGATCGAAGGCAATGACCCACAACTAGAACAAGGAATTATCGAAGTAATGAAATCAATTCAAAACGATCCCGTAAAGTGGCCCGCGTATCCCAAACCGCCGGTAAAGACAACATAGCAATGTAACCGTTCACGAAATTTTTTTATATTTTTATCGAAAAATTCAAACACGAATAGTTACAAATTAGCAATCGTAGAGACGCAATGCCTTGCGTCTCACTGTTCGATCAAAAGCTCACCAATAGAGACGCAAAGCATTGCGTCTCTACTGTTGGTTTAAGGTAATCGTTCACGCGCAAGAGAAAAAATCCTACGCCCTGAAAAGGCAACGGAAAAAATATTATAATGAATATTCGTTACAAATATTCATCGTAACCGTTCACGAGTTTTTTTATTTTTGTATCGAAAAATTCAAACACGAATA
>JAITAZ010000193.1 GCA_031283825.1 Planctomycetaceae bacterium
ACTTCTAAAAACTAAATTTATTAGGAACGCGGGCGTCCCGCCTGCATGACAAACGCCTAAATATGCGGTCGAGACGACCGCGATCCTAATAAAAATAAATTTTACATGAGGTTTTTAGAAGTTCCCCAATGTAGAGACGCAATGCTTTGCGTCTCTATCGGTGATCTTTTGATCGAACAATGAGACGCAATGCTTTGCGTCTCTATCGGTGAACTTTTGATCGAACAATGAGACGCAAGGCATTGCGTCTCTACAAGCGTTGTTAATTTGTAAATATTCACGTTTTAATTTTGCGATAAAAAATAAAAAATTCCGTGAACGGTTACGTTAAATTAGTGTGTCCCCTAAGTCCCCAATGTTCCCCTCAAAAATAATATGTTTTTAAAAATACCGTAACTGTTCTTTTGTGTGAGAATGGTTACAATCAAATTATTATGAAAAAATTATTTTTTATTTTTACGTTTTGTTATTTTATCGCGGCGAGTTTATCGGCTCACGCGGACGATGTGTGGTTCGTTGATACAAGACATAAGTTTGAAATAAATCAACTTGACACAAATTCTAAATGGACAAAGTCAACATTAGACGAGTTCATTCAAACTTATAATCCGAACAAACCTTTGATCATTGTTACGCACGGATATAAAATGACTTATAACGAAGCCAAACAGTTCGGAATAGATTTCAGCAAATTGACTCAAAATTTGGGAGAACATAGATTTCTGTTTTGGAGTTGGGACTCCGAAAAAGAAAGTTGCGGAATTAAATACGACGCAATCAATGCCGGAAAAAAAGCAGATAAAGAAGCAAAATATCTGACTGATTTTCTAAAACAACTTAAATCCGGCGGTAAAGTTTCTCTGATTGGTTTCAGTTATGGAGCAAGACTAATAAGCGTTTCTCTACAGCAATTAGCAAACGAAAAATCAATCTCGGATGATTCGGAAAATAAAAATAACAAAACGGACGGTAAAGAAACAGTTCCTACGTTAAAAATTCGAGTTGTTTTTTTAGCGGCGGCGGTAGATCAAGATCAGTTCGGACAAAATAAAAAATACGGTAATTTGCTTTCGATCACGGATGAATTGCTTGTCAATGTAAATGCCGCCGATCCGGCGTTATTGCTTTATCCGTTGCTTGACGGAATCGGCAGTCCAAAAGCAGTTGGCAGACGAGGAATAAACGTTGCAGGAATCCCAAAAAATCTTGCAGAAAAAATAAAATCAATAAATGTCAGACCAGAAATCGGAGTTAATCATACATTCGTTTCGTCTTTTTGCGCCTTCCTAACTTTCAAAAAAGAATTTAAAAAATACGCGCTATTCGACGACAATAAAAAATAAGCGTAACCGTTCATGTACAAGTGAAAATACTTTTTTCACGTAAGGGAATCTCTAAAAACTCGTTTTTTTATTAACCACAGAGAACACAGAGTTCACAGAGAGAATATTTTTTAAATTAAATTTTGATTTAAATCCAAATTGTTACTTTAATAAATTTAAATTATGTTTTGATTCAAATTAAAATTTTCTCTGTGTTCTCTGTGGTTTAAAATTAATTTTTAGAGATTCCCGTAAACAATTACAAAAATACCCCAATTCCGAATTTTAAAACCGTGAACGTTTACAAATAAGTAAAACCATTAGACAACCTGAGCAGGCAAAAAAAACAGGTTGTCAATTTAAACCGCAATGGGTTTAGTTGACAACCTGAAAAAAACTCTCGCTTGAATTTTCATCTTCTCGGGACAATTGTTTCTTATCTTAATCGATGGGAATCTGGTTTATATTTTCTTCTTTTTGATTTCTATTTTCTATAATTATAAAATTCTCAATCATAGACGATATAAAAATCGTGAAAAATATTAACCGTCGATCATATCTGCAATACCTCCAAAACCGATGTTGTGCGTCTCGATTTCGACAGGTAGTGCTTTTCCTCGTCGATTAGATAAATTATCCTCAAGCGGAGATTTTATTGATTTTACGCGACTATTACTCCCGCTCTGCCCCCCGACGCGACTTCCCGCGCGACCGCGTGAAGAACGCTCTTTGCTAACAGAATTAATAATCTGCTTGTTGCGTCCATTGTGATTATTTATTATTTCGTCTTCTTTCTCGCGTGTTATTGCATCGTAAACTTCCTGACGATGCACCGAAATATCCGACGGCGCTTTGATCCCTAAACGAACTCGATCACTACGCACGTCAACAACAGTAATCACAATGTCGTCTCCGATACAAACGCTCTCATCACAATATCTTGACAAAACCAACATTTTTTTGCTCCTTAATTTACCTCATTCTTAACCGCGTCAATAATCTCTTGTCAAGTTACCACAACTTGCACAAGAAACTCTGCGCCACGTAATTTCTCACATCATTCAAATCCTTCTAATTGTTTAATCGCTTAAATCCAACTTATCCGGCGTTATCGTCAAAATCGCGTCAATCGACGCCGACGACATTGAAACATTCTTATCAAGTTGTAAATCAGATTTCGTCCTAATTATTGTATTGTTATAACTGTCGTGTAACTTATTTTAGCTGTATTCAGTATATACGTATCAAAAATAAATTGTTTTACCGAAATATCGCCGCCAAATTTTTCGCAATACTCGCGCGATTCAAACCTGTTTTCGACATAAAAACACGGCTCGCGTTAAAATAAAAAGACAAAAAAGCGAAAATGGGAATAATAGTAAAAGATTCTAATAAACGCTAAAAAAACAAATATTAGAACAATACGAAATATAACAACCAATTCATAAATAACTACAAAACTAAATCTATGAATTAAATCGAAAATAACGAATATTCAAGGTCGAATCGACTCGACAGACAACGACGAAACTGTCAGAGAAAAATTAAAAAATAAATCTACGGAAAATTAATCTTTCCAAAAAATCAAAATTTCTGTATATTTCGCATAAACTGCTATTGATTAAATTTCATTTTTTAGGCACAATTACGCCTTCAAAAAACTCGCCTACCCCCGATCAGGTAGGCGACCTTTCGCCGAAAGGTCGCGTTGCCGAAGGCAACGATAAAATGGATTCGACAATAATTAAAATCATTTCAGATTTACCTGGAGCAGCAAGTGCGTAACATGAGTTAAGTTTAGAACAAACGAAATTCAAACGTTACTTTTTAACTTTCAACATTCAACTTTAACATTTAACATATAAAATATCCAATGGGGCATTACGGAGGAGATTATCAACGTCAGCGTTCAATGACGCTTGGCGATTTGCTTTTAGAAAACCGAATTATTTTTCTTCAAGGAGAAATACGAAGCGATAACGCAAACGAGGTTGTAATGAAACTTCTTTATTTGCAGAGCGAGAATCGTCGTAAAGACATTCATTTTTACATCAACTCTCCGGGCGGCAGCGTTACGGCTACGCTTGCGATTTACGATACGATGCAGATGTTGAGTTGTTCGGTTGCAACTTATTGTGTTGGTCTTGCGGCGAGCGGCGGCGCGGTGTTGCTTGCTGGAGGCACAAAAGGAAAAAGATTCGCGTTGCCTCATGCAAAGATCATGATGCATCAACCTTGGGGAGGTGTCGGAGGACAAGTTTCGGATATTGAAATACAAGCAAAGCAAATCATAAAAGACAGAGCTATGTTAAATGAAATTCTAGCAAACCATATCGGAAAACCGGTCGAAGAAATCGCAAAAGACACAGATAGAGATTTCTACCTAAACGCCGAAGAAGCAAAAACCTACGGAGTAGTTGACGACATTTTAAGAAAAGGAGAAGTCGAAGTAGAAAATGAATAAGCGATTTTGAGTTGTAGTATTTGTAGTAGGGGAAAGAATTTTATTTTTTGAGTTTTTGATCCCGAATTTGAGCTAGCGCGTCTCCTAATGTCCCCTTAAAATTAAAAAAAATATAACAATTTAGTCGATAGCAATTGTCAATCGATGGTTATCTATTGAATCGTTATGAAATTTTTGTTACGAAAAATCAGCAACAATTAGTTTTGTTGTGGCGGCGTAAATTGAATGCGAAATGTTATCGTGTTGCCGTATTAACTTTTTAAATTTGAAAATTATTTTTGACAAATTATGCCTTTGATTCCTTATGTTATTGAAAAGAGTGGTCGAGAAGAGCGGGCGATGGATATTTATAGTCGTTTGCTTAAAGACCGTATTATATTTCTTGGAACGGCTGTAACGGACGAGATAGCCAATGCGATAGTAGCGCAATTGTTGTTTCTTAATTCGGAGGATCCGAAAGCGGACGTTCATTTGTATATAAATTCTCCGGGCGGCAGCGTTACGTCGGGGCTTGCGATTTATGACACGATGCAATTCATAAATTGCGATGTTGCGACATATTGTATTGGTCAAGCTGCGTCGATGGGCGCGTTGTTGTTGACTGCCGGCGCTAAAGAAAAAAGATTTGCTTTGCCAAACGCAAGAATTATGATCCATCAACCTCATGGCGGTATGGAAGGAACGGCTGAAGAAATAATGATTCATGCAAAGGAATTTTCTAATATTAAAGATAAACTAAATCGAATAATGATAAAACACACAGGACATGATCTCGCTAAAATCGAAAAAGACACTGACAGAGATCGTTTCATGTCTGCTGAAGACGCTAAAACTTATGGAATAATCGATCAAGTAATTGAAAAGATTGAAAAATTAGAAAAGAAATAAAAAGTAACTCATGGTAAGCGTTTGCTACCCCCGATCATGTAGGCAACCGTAGGTAGGCGACCTTTCGCCGAAAGGTCGCGTCGGCGGTAGCCGACGGTAAATCTGAATGATTTTAATTATTGTCGAATCCATTTTATCGTTGCCTTCGGCAACGCGACATTTCGGCGAAAGGTCGCCTACCTGATCAGTTACCGCCTACTGACGGACAACTACTGAGTAACATGAGAAAGTAATTATTGGGTAGCGTATTTGTTTTATTTTTTGGTCTTTAATATTTAGATTTTAAGTTAGAGCGTTCTTAATGTTCCTGAGGTCCCCATTGTTCTCTTAAAAAAAATGTAACAATTCAGTCGATAGTAATTGCTGATCAATGGTTATTATTGACTGATTAGTTATGATTGGGTTGGTATAAAAACGGAGTTTTATATGAATATGAATTGGACGATGATTATTGTATTATTATTTTTTGTAACGATAAATGGTTGTGCAAACCGGAGTAGCGAGCGAGTGCGAATTGAAAATTCATTATTGCAAGCGAACAGACGTTTGGAGGAGGCGTTGGTTGTTACGCATAATCAGCTTGTTGATCTTAAGCGAGAGAATGAAATGTTGAAAGCAAACGAGACTAGTTTGAGTGATATTAATTCGTTATCGACGCCGATAATTCGTCAAGGCAAAGGCGAATTAAATCCGATGAACTCGCCTATTTCTCCGCCGCAAGTTATAATTCCAGAGGGTTCAGAATCAACGACAGTCCCAGATTCGCTCAAAGGAACAACAAACAATTCCTCTCCCAAGTGGTCGCCCAACCGATAATTTAATAGTCGCATTAGATAAAAGGTAATCATTTACGGTTTTTTAATCACTGATAATTCGGGGAATTTTAAACGCGGATAATATCTGATAGGACGGATAATCGCGGAGAATGGAAATGATGCTTTTGTGGTAGAGAAGTCAATAGATTAAAGGGGATAAAGAAGGGAGTG
>JAITAZ010000245.1 GCA_031283825.1 Planctomycetaceae bacterium
ATTGTTAAAAATGATTTGTTTTAATGAGGTAATGAGGTTGGCGTGTGGTGCGTTTCTGGCTACTGAGGTTTTTTAAACAATAGTAAGAAAAATTAGGTTTTAAATGAGGTTTGCGGAAACTGTTAAAATACGTTTCGGAAAATTCCACTGATATATTACTACAATTTTTAATTTTTAGAGATTCTCCTCCGGCATATTTGTTTTATTTTTTGAGTCTTTAATCCTAGACTCTAAACTGGTTTGAAATCTGGGATTAGAAACTTGTTTTTTAATATTCTGTTGCTTGTTATTTTTTTTGTGGCTCTGGGTTTTTTTTCAACGATTTATTGGAATCGTAATAATTTTGCCAACCTTGTTTTATTTTTTCGTTCCATTCTTTTCTTTGTTCTTTGTCCCACTGATTTAATCTCCATTTTAAGGCGTAAGCTAGTTTAGACATTTTTTCGCTTGACTCTTTGTAGTATTTTTCAGAGGCTCGATACAATAAGACTCTTCGTTTTCTTTGCAACTCTACATTTCCATCGCAATTGTACTTATTATCTAACCGATTCCATTCTTCGACAATTAAACGTCCTATTGGTTCGTTGTCTCCGAACTCTGGAATCGGCGGCGGCGAATAATCCGTTTGCTGCAAAGACGGCGCTTTATGCTTTTCAAGCCTTGTCGGTTCTCCATATAAACGATCAATCATAATAGCCGAAACAATCGCGTTAAGACTGTAATTTCTACGTATCTTGACAAGATAACTCGATTGACCATTAACAACAAATTGCTTATAAACTCCGCCCCAAAAATCACGCACTCTGCATCTTGCTAGAGGTTTTGTCTCTCGCGTTATTGTATCGCTCAACGCTGAAAATTTTTGCCTTGTCCCATTTTCGCCATACGATATATCATCGCCCCACTCGCGAGGAGATTTATAAATCTCAATCGTATAATCCCGAAAACGATTATGTCCCTGATGTCCGTCCTTGTTATAAAAATACATTCCAACATTAAAAACGCCGTCGCTCTTAATATCAAGCGCATACCATAAATCGGGTCCGTCCAAGTTAAGCGGAAACGCCGCACCATTATCATTCCACTCGCCCTGACTACGATAACCACTGTAAACATCCCACAAAACTTTCGGGTTGTCTGTTTTCTTCCAATGAAGCCAAAGACGTCGATTGTCAGACAAATCAGGATTATGTCCAGTAAAAGAATTTACCCGAAAAATATTGTCAGAAATAAAAATATTACTGTCAAATATTCGCAGTCCGCACAGAATCGCAAACACGCGATTGTTGCGTCCAACCCAATCGCCTTGAGTTTTCCAGTCTTCCGAATGATACGCGGCGTAAACTCTCGGAAGCGGTTTTTGTAATTCATTAAGTTTAGTCTGAATTAATTTCAGCTCGGCAGAAGTCGGAGACTTTATCGGAGAAGGCAATTTTGGAAAATCTTTTTGCGCAACAGAAATTATTTTTCTCTCGGTTAAATCTGTTTTATAAAATTTTCGTTCAGTTATTCGTTCAGTTAATTTGCACGATTTTGTTAGTTTTCTGTTAGATTTTGATTTTATAAGCCGATGAAATAAATTCGTAGAAGTAATTTTTTCGACATATTGATTCGCGTCGGTTGCGGGATATTTTTGTTCTAACAGTTTAACAATTCCGCCGCCGTAGAATCCGATTAGAGAATTTCCGTTATTGAGCGGTAGAATTTTCGTTACGAAATTATCCGGCAAAGTTATTTTTTGCGATTCGTCGAATAAATTTTTTCCTGTTTGAGGCTCGACGATTACGAATCCTTTTTGTCTTGTTCCGATCCAGATTGTGCCGCGTTTATCTTCGGCGAGAGAAGTTACATAATCTTCCGGCAGAAGTTGATTGAGTATTTTTTTCGACGCTGGTATGAAATTTTTTGGCGTGCCGCCGTAGAGTCCTTTGACTTTATCAACATAATCTTTGCCGCGAGTAAATTCGAGTTTGGAGAAATCATTCGACATTTTTACAAGTCCGGTAGAAGTTGCGATCCAGATAAAGTTTTTGCCGTCGGGATTATTTTTCGTTACAAGAATATCGTTGATCAAATTTGAGGGCAAACCTTTTCCGGTTGGTACTAGCGGAATCGGACTAATATTGTCTTGACCAAAACGATTCGGCGCGGCAATATTTTTCGCGAGTTTATATTCGCCTTTAGCGTTACGATAAAAAATCGCAATTCCATGACATTGAGTTCCGACAATTAAAGTTCCGTCGTCTTTGAAAGCAATTGCCGACGCTTGGTCTTCGGGTAATCCGTCTTCGCGGGTTAAATGTTCCCAGTTGTCGGAATTAATTTTGTAACGAGAAATTCCAGCAGATGTAGCGATCCAAACATCGCCGTCTTTCGGACAAATCTTTATATCGAAAATCCGCTCGCCGATTGGACCGTCAACGATGTCGTAATTTTTCCAATCTTTCCCGTTAAAAACCGAGACCCCAGTATTCAAATGACCAACCCAAAGTCGTCCGAGTTTATCGATTGCCAAAGCGTAACCGTTATTATCGCCAAGACCATTGTTGTCGAAATTGTTTGAACTGTTATTTTCACGATTCCGGAGATTGATGAGATTACTGATCTTCTTGAGATTTTTATTTGACTTATTATCCTTTGACTTATTATTCTTTGACGTATTATTAACTGTGTACTGATCAATTTTTCCGTTAGTGTTGTAGTGAAAGATTCCTTCGTCTTCCGTACCGATCCAAGCTCCGCCGCGACCGTCGTCGATTAACGCTACGATAAATTTAGCGTTCAAATCGACAATCTTTTGAACTTGCGATTTCTCTTTTTTTGATTCAGAATTATTTTGAGCAATCGCAAAATTTGAAAAATTCATCATTGCGAAAATAATTATCGTTACAAAAATGTATCTCGCGAG